>JAJRDJ010000395.1 GCA_028678445.1 Methylococcaceae bacterium | reverse complement strand
TCACCTATTATTTGGAAAATGGGATCCCGACTTCGACCGGAAAATGCATAAAATCTTGATAGCGTACCAGGACGATTCGCTCTCCGGGTGTGCTTCAGGCGGGACGTCCGGACTCCGAGAATACGATCAACGTGGAGGTGAACCCGGGATTCAATCAGTTGGGCTTAACGGCCCCGGACTTGCCACCGGTGCCCGGTCAGGCACCGACCGTCAGTCGGGATGACGAATGTGTGTGCGGCATGGCAGGGTGTCGATTCTGGCTGGCATCGAGCTGCCTACGGGTCAGGTGTTGGCCCACGTGAAAGACCGTCATCGGAGCAGTGAATTCATTGCCCTGCTGCGCAATTTCGACGACGCTTACCCGCCGGAGGCCACCATCCGCGTCGTAATGGAGATTAAGCTGCATCGTTATGACCTGCGGTACTTTGGTCCTGAATGAGTTCCATTAAGGCGGCCCTTGATATGAACAAAGGATAGCTCCTTATCGATATTGAATCGTCCGGGACCTGACATGTAGATATTATGGAACTATTTTCGTGGAATCATCAGGATGACAGGTTGCGCGCGGCAGCTTGCTACCCGCTAACCGACCAAGATTCAAAATATGTGACGTTTGTCCAACACGATCCGGACTAAAATACAGGTTTAGCTTCAGAGAAAGGAAAACCCATGCCTACCCAGCCCATTTCAGAAGACGTTCTCAGAGAAAAATACGCCAAACAGGGGGAGAACACGGCGGAGGATATTTTTCTCCGTGTCGCGCATGCGCTGGCATCGGTGGAGCAGCAGGCAGAGGTCTGGGAGCCGCGGTTCCTGGAAGCGCTGCGGCAGGGCTTCATACCGGCGGGCCGCATTATGTCGGCGGCCGGAACGGATATTCAGGCAACGCTGCTCAACTGTTTCGTGCAGCCGGTAGGCGATTCCATCTCGGAACCAGATGATGACGGGAAGCCGGGAATCTATGTGGCATTGCAGGAATCCGCTGAGACCATGCGTCGCGGCGGAGGCGTGGGTTATGACTTTTCCCGTATCCGGCCCAAGGGCTCCAAGGTCAGGGGGACGGCCTCGAATGCCTCGGGGCCGATCTCCTACATGCGCGTGTTCGACCGCTCGTGCGAGACAGTTGAATCCGCCGGCAGCCGAAGGGGAGCGCAGATGGGCATCCTGCGCTGCGACCACCCCGATATCGAGAGCTTCATCCATGCCAAGGACCGAGCCGGGGAGTTGACAAATTTTAACCTCTCGGTGGCCGTGACCGATCCCTTCATGCGAGCGGTAGAGGCCGATGCACCGTGGGATCTGGTCCACCGCTCGGAACCCGGCGATTCCCCGCAGGCGACGGGTACCTGGCAGCGGAAGGATGGCCTGTGGGTATACCGGACGCTGCCGGCGCGGGAATTGTGGGACCAGATCATGACGTCCACCTACGACCACGCCGAGCCGGGGGTACTGTTCGTCGATCGCGCCAATGCCGAAAACAACCTTCATTACTGCGAGTTATTCGAGGCCACCAATCCCTGTGCCGAGGAATGGCTGCCCGATTACGGCTGCTGTTGTCTCGGGTCCATCGATTTGACCCATCTCGTCGACCAGCCCTTCGCGGAGCGGGCCAGCTTCAATTTCGAGGGGTTGTCGGAGCTTGCCACCCTCGCTGTGCGGATGCTCGATAACGTACTGGACCTGAGCTACTGGCCCCTGGAGGCACAGCGGGCGGAAGCCATGGCCAAGCGCCGGATCGGGCTCGGCTTCACCGGGCTGGGCGATGCGCTGATCATGCTCGGGCTGCGCTATGACAGCGAGGAAGCCCGCGCCATGGCCGCCAGGATGGCCGAGGCGCTGCGTGACGCGGCCTATCGCGGTTCTGTGGAACTGGCACGTGAGAAGGGCGCGTTCCCGCTGTTTGATGCCGAGCCATATCTGGATTCCGCTTTCATCCGGCGTTTCCCTCAGAATCTACGTGACAGCATTCGTGTGGATGGACTACGTAACAGTCATCTGCTCGCCATCGCGCCAACCGGCACCATCAGCCTTGCGTTTGCCGACAATGCTTCCAACGGCATAGAGCCGCCCTTCGCCTGGACCTACACGCGCCGCAAGCGCACTCCGGACGGCGGCGTGCAGGATTATGCCGTGGAGGATCACGCCTACCGGCGCTACCGCATCGAGGGCGGCGATGTGGCACACTTGCCCACGCACTGGATTACGGCGCTGGAAATCGCCGCGCTGGATCACATGCGGATGCTGGCGTCCGTGCAGCCGTTCGTGGACACCAGCATCTCCAAGACCGTCAATGTGCCGGCGGACTATCCGTTCGAGGCCTTCCAAAGCCTATATCTCGAAGCCTGGCGTCAAGGACTCAAGGGCCTCGCCACCTATCGGCCCAACCTGATCACCGGCTCGGTGCTGGAGGCAACCGAGGCGCAAGCCGTGAAGACCGCGACCACCGAGCCAGATTTTGACGAGTCAGATCCCAATCGCCGCATCCGCCTCGAGAACGTTCCCGAGCCGACCCTCGCCTCCCTCCGCTGGCGGCGCCGGCCGCGGCCGGCGGGCGGCAATCCCGCCTGGTGCTACATGGTTGACCATCCTCGCGGCTCGTTCGCCGTGTTCGTCGGGCATCTGGAAAATGGCCAGCGCGCGCCGTTCGAGGTCTGGATCAATGGCGCGGAGCAACCGCGTGGCCTAGGCGCCCTGGCTAAGTCGCTGTCCATGGATATGCGTTCCAACGATCGCGGCTGGCTCAAGACCAAGCTGGAAAGCCTGATGAAAGCCTCCAGCGATGATGGCTTCGACCTGCCCCTGCCGCCGGCGGGTGACCTGTTTCGCGTACCCAGCCTGGTGGCGGGCTTTGCCCGGCTGCTCTACCTCCGGTGCGTGGAGCTGGGCGCCTTCGAGGCGATCACCGAAACCCCTGTCTTGCAGGCATTAATGTCGCGGAAGGAGCCCAAGACCGGCCCGGACGGCACGCTGTCGTGGACCGTCGATATCTACAACCCGGCGACCGGCGATGATTTCGTCATGGGACTTAAGGAACTGGTCTTGCCCAACGGTCAGCGGCGGCCTTATTCCGTGTGGCTTTCGGGCGAATATCCCAAGGTACTGGACGGGTTCTGCAAATCCCTGTCCTATGATATGCGCGTCATCGATCCCGCCTGGATCGGCGCCAAGCTCCGGCAACTGGTCGATTTTCCAGAGCCGCGGGGCGATTTCCTGGCCTGGGTGCCGAGCGAGGAGCGCAAGTCCAACTATCCTTCCACCGTGGCCTATCTGGTGCGGTTGATCATTCACCGGTTCGCCTTGCTCGGCATACTCGATGAGGACGGTTACCCGATGGAAGACATGGGCATCGTCGCCTATGACGCCGAGAACGTCATCCCCCTCCGTGCCCGCTCGGCTGGTGCCATGGAAGTCCGTCCCGGCAAGCGCTGTCTCGAATGCGGCAATTACGCGGTGATCCGCAAGGATGGCTGCGATTTTTGCAGTGCATGTGGGGCGGTGGGGGGGTGCGGGTAGTTGCTATCTCCCAAGAGAGGACGCTCCCCGCGTGATCAAGTTTACTGCTTTCGGATTTGGGTTGCCGTACGGTCATCCTGACCCGCGCGATCAACCGACAAGAGCTCCGCTATGACGACCCACACCAAACCCAAAGCTCAACTGACCTTTTACGGCGCCACCCGGCAGGTGACCGGCTCCAGCTATCTGCTGGAAACCCCGGGCGGCCGGCTGCTGCTGGACTGCGGCATGTTCCAGGGGCCGCCGACCACGACCGCACTGAACCGACGGGATTGCCCGTTTGAACCCGCATCACTGGATGCCGTGGTTATTTCCCACGCCCACATCGACCATTCCGGCTTATTGCCCAAACTGGTCAGGGCCGGCTATGCCGGTCCCATCTACCTGACCGCGCCCACCCATGATCTTCTTGAGTTGCTGCTGAAAGATGCCGCGCACCTGGAAATGAAGGACACCCAGTGGGAAAACAAGCGCCGCGAGCGGGCCGGCAGGCCATTGATGGAGCCGCTGTATACGCTGGAGGATGTCGAGAGGGTGCTCGCACTTCGCCAGTCTCTGAGCTATTCCACAACGTCCGAAGTGCTGCCCGGTGTAAAGCTTAAATTCCACGATGCGGGCCACATCATCGGCGCGGCCATTGTCGAGCTTCAGCTTGCGACAGGCGGCCAGCCCCGCACGCTGGTGTTCTCCGGCGACCTCGGAAACCGCTATTCCCCCCTGTTGCGTGACCCCGAGAAAGTGGGCCGTGCCGATGTGCTGCTCCTGGAATCCACCTATGGCGACCGCGACCATCGCTCGTTGTCCGACACGCTCGACGAATTCCGCCAGGCGCTGCAGGCCGCTTACCGGAGAGGCGGCAACGTCCTGATTCCCTCCTTCGCCGTCGGCCGTACCCAGGACATCATCTACTGGCTGGGCCGATTCCATCGCGATGGGCAGTTGCCACAGCAAAAAGTCTTCATTGACAGCCCCATGGCCATCGAGGCGAGCGAGATTTATGCCAGTTATACCAACCTGTTCAACCGGGACGATCCCGAATTCAACCGCGCCATCCAGCAAGGCTGGCAAGCCTGGCTGCCCAGTCTTTCCTATTCACGCTCGACCGAGGACTCGATGGCGCTCAACAACGTGCAGGGCGCCATCATCATCGCCGGCAGCGGCATGTGTGAGGGAGGGCGCATCCGCCATCACCTCAAGTACAACCTCTGGCGGCGCGACACCCATGTCATCATTTCCGGCTTCCAGCCACGCGGCACCCTAGGACGCAAACTGGTCGATGGCGTTCGACGACTGACGATCCTTGGCAGCGAGATTGCCGTACGGGCGACAATCCACACGCTCGGTGGCTTTTCAGCCCATGCTGGCCAGGACGAACTGGTCCAGTGGGCGCTTAGCATGCAACCGTCTGACCCCAGGGTTTTTCTCGTGCATGGCGAGGTCACGGCCATGGAAGCGCTCCAGCAGCGCCTGGTTTGGCAGCACATGCGTGCAGCGATTGCGGATTATGGGGTGAGAATCGAGATTTGAGTATGCAGGAGGCAGTAGCCAGAGCCTATTGCGCCTGATGTAATTGCCCGACACTGCGGCACAGTAGGAGCACTACCCTGTCGGCCTACGCGCACTGCGGAAACTCTGTGTCGGGCAAGAGAACCGGTTCGTGGGGACAAGGCTTCGGCCTCCGAAAATCGGGGTAACCTACCCTTTCCATCCGTCAAACCAAAGCGGTAGGGACGCTAGCGGGAAACCCTTGCGATGCCCGGCGGGAACTTGTCGAACATCCCCTTTACGCCCTTATCCAGTGATTTTTTCAGCCGCTGCGGATTATTCCACAGGACATCCGAGGCGGTTCCGCGCCAGATGGCATTGTGCGACTGGGCATCATACAGATCGAGTACCAGTGTCCCCACTGTGTAAGAAACCACCCGCGCTGTTGACATGACCGGGCCTCCCCAGCCCCAGCCATGCATGCCGGGACCGCCCCAATTGTTGTGCACCGTGTCGACCCGCTGGCCTTCGCGGGTAGTGACACTTGCAGCCAGTATAGTCTGTGCCTGCATTTCTGGCACTCTGCGCCACCCTTTGTTGAAAAGCTGCCCATCCACCGCCGCGACAATACGGTTGTCCATCAAGGGGTAACTGGTGGCAGGTAATTGTTTCCACGCATAGGTGGTGTAACGCGAAAAGTCGACTGAATTGTCGTGATCTGTCCGCACCTCAACGCTACTGCATGCGCTCAAAAACAGCGCTGAAGCTAGCAAGATTTTCCCGGCAAATTGCATTTGAGTAGTTCCTCTGGAGGTTATGGAGAGCCCGCGTAAGGCGCAACAGGGTTCTCCCGAATGGTGCCACAAAAGGGCTGGATATCGCGGAAGTTCACCCAGCCAACTGATTCGATTCTGAGGAATTTAATGACTACGAGTTCATGACCGAAGGCAAACCAAGACTTGCGACACGATCATTCTAACGCCTAGTCCAGCACGCCATTGCCCTCGCCATGACTCATCTGCATCACCAGCATGGCCCATTCCCGTAATCTCTGCTCGATCCGGCCATTGATGGTGCCGGAGGGGTACTCTCCGGTATCGTCACGCTTCCCGGCGGCGGTGTTCAAGAGCAGGGCGAGGGCTTCGTCGACGGTGGCAACGGCGTGGACATGGAAGTGCCCGGCTGTGGCCTGTTCCACTAGATCCTCGCGAAGCATAAGATGTGGGATATTGGCGTGGGGTATGATGACGCCCTGGTGCCCGGTGAGACCGCCCGCCTGGCAGATATCGAAAAACCCCTCGATTTTTTCATTGACTCCGCCGATCGGCTGCACCTGGCCCAACTGGTTGACCGAACCGGTGACCGCCAGACCCTGGCGGACGGGCAAGTCGGACAAGGAAGACAACAGGGCGCAGAGTTCCGCCAGCGAGGCGCTGTCGCCCTCTATTTCGCCATAGGATTGTTCGAAAACCAGGCTGGCGGAGAGCGACAGCGGCTGAATGCGGGCATAGCGGCCGGCCAGGAACGCCGAGAGGATCATGACGCCTTTGCTATGGATGGCACCGCCCAGTTCGGTTTCCCGTTCGATATCGATGATCTTGCCGCCGCCGAGGCGGGTGGTCGCGGTGATGCGGGAGGGCTGGCCGAAACTGTAGTCGCCCAGCTGGATGACCGACAGGCCATTGACCTGACCCGTCGCGCTGCCATCGGTATCGATCAGGATGGTTCCGCGGCGGATGTGCTGGTAAACCTGATCGCGGATGCGGCTGGCCCGCCTGATTTGCCTGTCGATGGCGGTCTGGATGTCGTCTCGCGTGATCGTTGCGTGACCCTGCTGGCTTGCACAGTGATCGGCTTCCTTCAGGAGATCGGCCATGGGTCGAAGGTGGGCGCCAAGCTTTTCGGCATCCTCAATCTGCCGAGCCGATTGTTCTAAGACCCGGATGACGGCGTCCCGGTCCAGCGGCCGCAGACCGTTGCCCCGCGCCACGCTGGCGATGAAACGGGCATAGAGCAGGCTGCCCTCGGAGTCGCGGTCGAGGGTGTCCTCAAAATCGGCTGCGACCTTGAAGAGCTCGAGAAACTCCGGGTCATACTGGCTCAACAGGTAATACAGGATGCGGTCGCCGGTCAGGATGACCTTGATATCCAGCGGGATGGGCTGGGGCTCCAGGGATACGGTGCTGATCAGGCTGAGCGTCCGTTCCAGCGGCTCGATGCGAATTTCACCCGCCTGCAGCGCGCGCTTGAGGGTATCCCAGGCAAAGGGTTGGGTGAGCAGCTTGCGCGCATCCAGTACCAGATAACCACCATTGGCACGATGCAGCGCGCCCGGACGGATCATCCTGAAATCGGTGATAAGGGTACCCATGTGCGCCTGATGCTCGATCCGGCCAATCAGGTTGGCGTGGTGCGGCAAGGTCTCGAACACGACGGGGGCGCCGCCATTGGCGCTATGATCGACCAGCAGGTTGACCCGGTAGCGCAGGAACTGGCCGGACGGGCTGCCCTGACCCAACAACACGCTGACATCATTTTCGCTTTTGGGCAGAAACTCGTCGGCGTGCTCAATAAGCTCCTGCTGAACGGTGTCGATGTGCCGATCGACATCTGGGACGGCCGCATACCTGGCTTTCAGTTCATCAATCAGATGATGAATCGCGAACCCGGCAGTCTCTCGGTTCAGGGCCTTAAGCGCTTGCCGTGCCTCCCGGCGCCAAGCAGGAAATTGGCGCAGCAATTTCTGCAGCCGCTCATGAAAGTCGGCAATGGCGGCCTGAATGGCCAGCTGTTGAGCTTCCGATAACTGGTGGAAATCGTCCGGGCTCAGCACCTCAGACTTTTCGTTGATGGGTGCGAAGGCATAGCCGGTGGGGGTTTCGATGAGGGCAACCTGCTGCTGCCGTGCTTCGCTGCGCAGTTCGTTGACGGCCGTGGCCTCCCGGTCCTTGGCCTTTTCCTCGATCTCCTCCGCACGGGCCCGGTACTCTTCGCGTTCGAATATGGCGGGGATGGCCGTGATCAGCTCCTCGATGAGCTGGTTCATATCACCAGCGAAGCGCTGCCCCAGACCAGCGGGCAAGCGTAACGCTCGGGGCTTGGCCGGTTCCGCGAAATTATGGACATAGCACCAGTCATCCGGCGCCTGACGGCCGGGGGATTCACGGCTGATGATGTCGCGGATAGCCGAAGTTTTGCCTAGCCCGGCCGGTCCCAGGGCAAAGATATTGAAGCCTTGTTGGGCGATACTCAGACCGAACTGCAAAGCCTCCAGCGCCCGTTCCTGGCCGATGGCTAGGTTAAGTCCGGCCAGTTCATCCGTAGTGCTGAAGTCGAAAGCGGCCGGATCGCAGCGCTTGAGCAACTGCCCGGGAGTGAGGGGCTGGTGAAATTCGGCCATGGCGGCTCAGCACTTCCGGACAGCTATGCCTTGGAGCATTGGTAAGACAGTCCTGGCCGGCTTCACGCGAAGAATTTGCGCAAGCTGGACTCGATGAGTCCCCACGGCATGATGAAAGGTTTTTTCGAAATTTGTAACGACAGCGTGTCCTCGAAAATCAGATAGCTGCCCTCGATGCCATGCCCAGCAAAATGCCCGGTCTGGCCATCGCCCTCGAAGCTGACACCATTGTCCCGGGCCGCTATCCGGGCCCGTGCAACCACTTCATCAGGATCGCTGTTCAGTTTGACTTCAATGGATTTGCTCATGCCCGATACTTCCAGATGCTGATCTTAGTGCATCGAATCATATACGAAATACGGGTTGGTGGCGAAAGCATGCCACTAAGGGCTGCATCGGTAGCTACCGGTTCCCTGCGGTTACAACATGCTGGGTGAATGTCCCGACCATTACCCCTTCTGCGGCACTGATTCTGCTGCACTGACCGTCGCCAGAGGCTATTAACCAGGCCCTTAAATTGCCACGGCGTAGTGGGCCTTGGGGTGCTGGAAGTCGGCGCGGACGCGTTCCGGCCAAGTGAGTAGTCGGTTCATGAAGGCGAGGGCCTTGGTCAGCAGGGATTCCCGGTCGTGGCTCACTGGGCCGAGGCGGAGGGCCATTTTGAAATCTTGGTTCAGGTACTCGTCGGGATTTGCTTCCGGGTTGTACGGGGGCCGGAAGGCCAATTCGATCCAATCCTGCTTATCGGCCAAACACTCGGTCACGCCCTTGGCATGATGGACCCGCAGGTTATCGACCACCAGGATGATCTTGCGCGTCGCTCCGTCGATCAGGGCCGCCTGGAACTCGATGCAGCGTTCGGCGTTGATGGTCCCTTCGACGATGCGAAAGGCCACTTCGCCCCGCGGCGAGATGGCCGGGATCATGGATGAGCTTGATCCAGCGCGTCGGGATCGACAGTACCGGGGTTTCGCCGCGGGGGGCATAGCCCCGCACCCAGTTGGCGTCCTCCACCTTGACTGCGGTCTCATCGCCAAAGTAGATCACCGCTCCCTCGACTCGCGCCTTCGCCAGCAGCGCCGGGTGGGTGTCCTGCAACCACGCCGCGACCGCCTCCGGCCGCTGCTCCAAGGCTCGCTTGAGCGGCCGCTGCGCAATGAAGCCCCAGCGCTTGAGATATTGCCCAATCAGCCGGTCCTGCACCTCCACCGTGAAGCGGATCCGCATCAAGTCTCGGAGTGCGCGCCGCGTAGAGAGCGCGAACGGCAAGGTCAGCTGTGCCGGGCACGCACCAATGACCTGCTTCCGCACCCAAACCTCATGGACCAAAGCTAATTTCCGGCAAGGGCCCACCCGGACGACTGCGCCTCTTTTCGGTCAACGATCCCACGCCCTCACGACGGGTTCGGTCCAGCCAGTCCCGGATCGTGCTGCCGTGTACCCCGGCTAGCTTCGCCAACTCCTTTTGGCCTTCATCCCGGATTGCTGACGGAGCCGCATCATGAGTCGCCGCTATTCGTTGCGACCCGCCGGTTTGAGTTGGTGCGATTCCCTTTCGGCTCGTCTTAGCGAATCGGGAAATCGATCACAGAGCGTTCAAGAATGGCCATTATCCGGCCTCCGAAAGCAGCGTGCTTCGTTCCATCTTGAAGGAGAGTTTTCACCGATTGATTCATTGGTGCGCCGTCCCATGCGGATGAGGGTGATCATGGGCATGAAGATGCTCGATGGTTTCCACCTCACGTTTACCATCACCCGTAACGCTGGTGACCAGCTTGCCATGTTTGACACCTTTAGGTCCGAGCAATGTATTGGCAATCGCCCCTATCTTGCTGCTGGTGCCCCGCAGAACGATCACTTCGAGACAATAGTTCGAGTCGAGATGCACGTGAACGGTTGAGACGATTTCCTGGATGTGCTGGTGTTGGATGGCTGTCAGCTTCTCTGAGAGGTCTGACTCATGGTGATCGAATACCATGGTGATCGTGCCGGCGATCAACGCATCAGGATCTTCTATCACATCGTCAACCAGAGCTTCCCGGACCAAATCCCGAATGGCCTCGGAGCGGTTGACCCTGACTCCGCGGCTGGCGACCAGAGCATCAAAGCGTTCCAGCAAGTCCGATTCCATCGTGACGCTAAAACGAACGAGCTTATCCATATTGTTTCATCCCATTGTTAATGTGTGCCGCACGAGCGGTTACAACATCGTCGGTTACTCCTGATCAGTTCCTACGGACGCAAAAAGCGACACATGCCCGATCAATGCGAACAAGGCAATTGAGCGACCACTTTGATCAAGGTGAACGATCACTTCATGTGCCTTAACGAAATTATAAGGCCGACTCCACTGCCTCACGGGCAAACCCCTTAGTAATTTAGCAAAAATAACTTGAACAATTGTAGCTAAACATGCCCACCTCTCGGCATCAATCGGTAATTCCACCCACCATGAAATTCGTCCCGTTCGATGGCGAGCGTGGCGAGTTCCTGGTCGGAAACCTTGATGCCAGGT
>JAJRDJ010000394.1 GCA_028678445.1 Methylococcaceae bacterium | reverse complement strand
GGCATAAAACTGGAGAAGAAGCCGGCGGCTGGCGTGGCATGCATCATATAGATTGGCATCAGGGCTTGATGGTTATGGATGCCTTGCGTATTCTAGATAAATATTAATTAGGTAACCCAGCACCACAGACTTGGCAAAATACAGGCGCTCTACCGTTTGGAGTGGTAATCAGCATAACCCCACAAAAACGGAAGAGAACTGCGAAAGCCGCGCTCGACGTCGGCCAATGACACAGGGCAGGCGAAACCATTTGCATGGGAGTAGAACAGAGGAGAACGCTGCCGAAGCAGTTTTCGAATTATCGAGGGGTCTTTGAAGGGTGTCGTGGAGAACGCACCCCCCTTAGAAACCCGTCCACAGTGCCAGGATTTCTAATATCCGCCGAACTACAAAAGGATCGCACGAAGGCGGCAAGTTGCGGGAAAAAATACGACGGATATTTTACCCCGATTCCCACACAATCTAATGTCGGAAAATCCTAAGACATTGATTGAATTGGCGTCCCCAAGGGGATTCGAACCCCTGTCGTCGCCGTGAAAGGGCGATGTCCTAGGCCTCTAGACGATGGGGACTGAACAAAATTGTGTTGCATTTGGTGGAGCCAGCGAGGATCGAACTCGCGACCTCTACAATGCCATTGTAGCGCTCTCCCAGCTGAGCTATGGCCCCGCAACACTGAGCCGCGAATATTAAAGATTCCCTATCTGTGTGTCTAGTCTTTTTTTATCCGGGCGAGCGCATGGTCAATACGCTCGACTGTTCTGGTTTGACCGAGAATCTCCAGAGTCAGATCAATGGGCGGTGAAACGGAGGTCCCTGAAACGGCCACCCGAAGCGGCTGCGCAACGCTACCCATTTTCACTCCCAGGGCATCGGCTGTGACCGCGATCAGATCGTGGATGCTTTCCCGAACCCACGGGCGCAGGGCGCTTAGCGTTTCGCGGAGCATACGAAGCCCGGGCGCAGCAGCCGGGGTCAGATGCTTATTGGCGGCTTTCTCGTCGTACTGGTGAAAATCGCGGTAAAAGAACACGCTGGCTTCGGCCATTTCGACCAGCGTCTTGTTGCGCTCGCGTTGTGCCTTGACGACTTCCACCGGGTCGGGTCCCTCGGTCGGATCGATACCCAGGCGTCCCAGATGCCAGCGCAAATGATGCGCCACATGGACCGGATCACCATGCATGAGGTAATGGTGGTTGAGCCAGAGCAGCTTCTCCGGGTTGAAGGTGGAGGCGGAGTGATTAATGTCCGGGATATCAAAATCCTCGATCATCTCGTCGATGGAGAAAATTTCCTGGTCACCATGCGACCAACCGAGGCGTACTAGATAATTCAGCACTGCTTCAGGCAGATAGCCCTCGTCACGGTACTGAATCACACTCACCGCGCCGTGTCGTTTGGATAGACGTGCGCCATCCTCCCCGAGAATCATCGGTACATGAGCATAGTGGGGCAGTTCCGCACCCAACGCCTTGAGGATGTTGATCTGCCTGGGGGTATTGTTGACATGGTCATCGCCGCGCACGACATGGGTGATGCACATATCGAGATCGTCCACGACCACAGTAAAGTTGTAAGTAGGCGATCCGTCGGAGCGCGCGATAATGAGGTCGTCCAATTCGCGGTTTTGCACAACGATCCTGCCCTTAACCAGATCGTTGATGACGACTTCGCCCTCATCCGGATTACGGAAGCGCACCACGGGTGTGACGCCGGCTCGCGGTTCGGCTCGGTGGCGGCAGCGGCCGTCATAGCGGGGCTTCTCCTTGCGTGCCATTTGTTCCTCGCGCATGAGGTCCAGTTCCTCCTTGCTGCAGTAGCAATGGTAGGCCTTGCCCTCGTCGACCAGTTGCTGGATCAAGGTCTTGTAACGATCGAAGCGGTGCGTCTGGTAAAACGGTCCTTCGTCGTACTCCAGCCCCAGCCAGGTCATGCCCTCGAGTATGGCGTTGACCGATTCCGCCGTCGAGCGCTCGAGATCGGTGTCCTCTATCCGGAGCACAAAGGTGCCGCCGTGTTTGCGGGCATAGAGCCAGGAAAACAGTGCGGTGCGTGCACCGCCAATATGAAGATATCCGGTAGGACTGGGAGCGAAGCGGGTACGTATGATCATTTCAGATATTTAGATAATTCAGCAGCGCCCCCCTGGGGAGGACGGAAAATAGGTGATCAAGTAGAGCGGCGGTCAGGCCATCATCGGCGGACTGATCCCTAAGCGGCTTTCTTCGAAGCTGGCGTTGCGCGCGTCTGCGACCATTGCCGCAAATGCTTGATCTGCTCCTCCATGGTGCGAGATAGCGGCACCATGCGGGCAGAGGTGTAGGTAATATCCTTTTCGTCGAAAACCCGTCCTTCCTGAAAGGCATGGATGCGGGCGGACTTTACGGCTTGTTCGATCTCTGCACCACTCCAGTCTTTGGTCACGATCGACAACAGGTTCATGTTGAAGGTTTCGGGATTGGCCCCATAGGCCTTGATATGAATCTTGAAGATGGCGCGGCGCTCTTCATCCGAAGGCAGGTCAAGGAAAAACAACTGGTCGAAACGGCCCTTGCGGATCACCTCGGCGGGGAGCTTCTCGATGCGATTAGCTGTTGCGACCACGAATACCTGTGGCGGCTTTTCCTGCATCCAAGTCAGGAAGCTGGAGAAAATGCTGCTGCTGCCGCCCGTGGTGCCGGACATGCTGTCGTAGCCAAAGCTGTTTTCCATTTCATCAATCCATAACACGAGCGGGGAAATGTTCTCGGCGGTCCGTAGGGCACTATCGAAGGCATATTCAGGCGAACCAAACGCACGGGACATGACCAGGTTCATGTCCAGCCGGACCAGCGGCAGATTCCACGCGCTGGCGATAACCTTGGCCGCCATGCTTTTGCCGCAGCCGCTGATGCCCATGAACAGGATTCCCGCAGGCATGGGAATCCCCTTTTGAAAGGAGCTGCGGCTGAACAATGACTTGCGGCTCATGACCCATTCCTTGAGATTTTCCAGGCCGCCAACCTGACCAACCTGGATACTCTTGGAGATGAATTGCAGACAGCCTTCCTTCTGCAACGCTGCCGTCTTGTCGGCGTAGATATCCGGGAGCACACTCTCGATAGCGAAACGATTCTCGCTAGACCAGCCATGCACGAGATGGCGGATTTCATCCAGCATCAAACCCTTCATCGCGGTGGCGCACTGGAGATACCACTCATCGTCGACACTCGCGCTCTTGCCAGTCGAGGCGAGTAGCTCCTTGAGAAACTCCAGAATCTCGGTTTCGTTCGGCATGCCGAGGTCGACCAGCCATAACTGCCCCTTTAGTTCATCAGGGAGCAGTAGGGCAGGGTGCGACATGAAGACAAAGCTATTCTGATCGGCCAAATCCCGGTAAAGGTCTCGGAGCGCGCGCACCAGGACCGGGTTGCCGGCAAACAACGCCGGCAAATCCCGCAAGAGAAAAAAACATTCCTCGTTCGTGTGGCGGATGGTCTGGATGACTTCCAGCGGGTCGGCCTGCGCCGAATTGCCGTCCAGGCCCAGCGCGGCACTCCAGACCTTTACCGGCCGGTCGTCGCCATAGTGGGCCCGGGACAGGTTTTCGAGCTGGCGCTCCAGACGCTGTTCTTCACGGCTTTGGAGGTAGATCAGCGGGTAGTGGTTAAGCAAGCCCTTGGTCAGGCGTGGGTTCAGAGTATCGTTCATGGTGAGGCGTGTCTGCTATAGAGGTCAGCGTCAGGGCGCGATAACGTAGCATTATAATGATCTATCGCTGGACCGGCCTGTTTCATACCATTGCCATGACCGAGCGTGACCCCTCCATGCCATTTGACATTTCCGCCTTTCTCGAAACGCTGACTCAGCGCCCGGGTGTCTATCGTATGCTTGATGAGCATGGCGAGGTGATTTATGTTGGCAAGGCAAAGAACCTGAAGAAGCGGGTATCCAGTTATTTTTCCAACAAGGATGCTTCCCCCAAGCAGCAGGCGATGATGGCGCGCATTCATAGCATCGATGTGCGCGTCACCCATACCGAAGGCGAGGCGTTGCTGCTCGAAAGTCAGCTCATCAAGCGACACAAGCCCCGCTATAACATCACGCTGCGTGATGACAAAAGCTACCCGTCGATTTATGTCTCGACTCAACAGTCATTCCCGCGCATTGCCTTTCATCGGGGCGCCAAGCACTCGGCTGGCCGTCAGTTTGGTCCTTACCCGAGCGCCAGTGCCGTGCGTGAAAGTCTCAAGCTGTTGCAAAAGGTTTTCCCCGTACGTCAATGTCGCGATTCGTTTTTCGAAAATCGCTCGCGCCCCTGCCTTGAGTATCAGATCGAACGCTGTACCGCGCCTTGTGTCGGGCTGATCGATGCCGAAGACTACGCGGAGGATGTGCGTGACACACTGATGTTTCTCGAGGGAGATGGCCGGCAGTTGATTGAAGTTCTGGCCTGCCGGATGGAAAAGGCGGCGTCCGAGCTGAGATTTGAAAAAGCCGCCCGCTACCGCGACCAGATCGCTACTCTGCGCACGGTGCTTGAAAGGCAGGCCGTCCATGGCGAGCAGGGCGACGTGGATATCATCGCCTGTGCGCTGCAAGGCAATGCCGCCTGCCTGCACATGGTTTTTATCCGAGGCGGCCAGCAAATCGGCGATCGGAGTTATTTTCCCGCCATAGCGGACACTCATGAACGGAACCGTATTCTGCAAGCCTTCATTGCCCAGTATTATCTGGGCAAACCAATTCCCCGGGAGATACTGGTCAGCCATGAAGTGAAAGAAAGCGCGCTGCTGGAGGAGGTACTGAGCAGTCAGGCGGGATATGCCGTGCGCCTTTCAGCAAAACTCAGGAGCGAACGCGCCCGGCGAATGCAATTGGCGGTCACTAATGCCGAGCATGCACTGGCGGCCAAATTGGCAAACCGACAGGACATGCAGGCGCGTTTTCTGGCCTTGGGTGAGGCCCTGAACTGTCAGGAACCACTCAAACGGCTGGAATGCTTCGATATCAGTCATACTCAGGGGGAGCTCACCGTCGCCTCCTGCGTGGTGTTCGATCGTCAGGGGCCAGTCAAATCGGCCTACCGCCGCTTCAATATTGAGGGTATCCAACCCGGTGATGATTATGCGGCCTTGGCTCAGGCCGTGACTCGGCGGTATCGGCGAATCAAGGACGGCGAGATCGAACCGCCGGACATCCTGTTCATTGATGGCGGCAAGGGTCAGGTCGCTGCGGTAAGCGGTGCGCTTTCTGCAATCGGGGTGGCCGGCATCCGCACCCTGGGGGTCGCCAAAGGGCCAGGTCGCAAACCCGGCATGGAGGTTTTGATTCCGGCGGAATCAAAACTGCCTTTCATGCTACCCTCTCACTCCCTGTCGCTGTTGCTGATCCAGCAAATCCGTGATGAAGCCCACCGTTTCGCTATTACCGGCCATCGACAAAGGCGCGCCAAAGCCAGGCAAGCATCAGCCCTGGACGGCATTCCCGGGCTCGGGCCTAAGCGTCGTCAGCAATTGCTTAGACAGTTCGGGGGGTTGCGGGAGATCAGTCGGGCAGGTCTCGATGCGTTATCACGCATAGACGGTATCAGTCAGCAATTGGCGCAACGCATCTATGACAGCTTCCATGAGCAGGAAAACTGAGTTATGGAGTTAAACCTCCCCACTTATCTGACGCTGCTGAGGATCGTCCTGATTCCGGTGCTAGTTGTGCTGTTTTACCTGCCATGGCCGAACGCGCACGTGGCTTGCGCCCTGGTATTCACCATCGCCGGCCTGACCGACTGGCTGGATGGCTACCTTGCCCGAAGGATGAATCTCACCACCCGTTTCGGGGCCTTTCTTGATCCCGTCGCGGATAAACTCATGGTAGCCGTGACCTTGGTGCTTATCGTCCAGGCGGACCCCAGTCCCTTCGTCGCAATTGCCGCCGCTATCATTATCGGACGGGAAATCACCATCGCCTCCTTGCGTGAATGGATGGCTGAAATCGGGCAGCGGAAAAAAGTGGCGGTATCCGAACTTGGCAAGTGGAAAACCACGGCGCAAATGGTCTCCATCACTTTGCTCCTATTGGGCATGGACGTCTGGCGAGAAACCCTGCAAAACCTTGGTCAATTCCTGATCCTCTTGGCTGCGGGGCTAACGCTATGGTCCATGGTCATCTACCTCCGTGCAGCAATGCCGGCATTTTCGCAGAATTTCAAAAACGAACTGGTTGACAAGGCAAAATGACGCCCCTAAAATTCAAAATTCAGACACGCGGGAATAGCTCAGTTGGTAGAGCACAACCTTGCCAAGGTTGGGGTCGCGAGTTCGAGTCTCGTTTCCCGCTCCAGGTACTTTAAAGCCGCTCAAGTAGCGGCTTTTGTATTCTAGACAGGGCTAAAGCCGAGGCCTGAAATGCCGATCACGGCGCGTTAGCAAAGCGGTTATGCAGTGGATTGCAAATCCATCTAGGGCGGTTCGACTCCGCCACGCGCCTCCAAATTCTTAGCGGCTTGCAGGGTAAGGGTACCGGTTTGAATCCGGATTCGGCCGAACGGATTATTTCTTTGCTACCCTTTTTTCAAAATGGGGATTCCGGGGACGGAGTCCTTTTTTGTTGCCTTTATCCGGATCAGGAGGTGCGGCAGTGGCCGATCCAATCCGCAACCTGCCGTATTCAGTTGTGTGTTTATTAATCCCTCACCGCGGAGCAAGGGATGGGATTTGGCGTTATCCCTGTCCGAATGCCATGATTAACGCTGAGCCGGTTGACGCAGTTTTGCTTGTCCGATTACTGCCGCGTCTATAGAATTGAAATGTTTTACCCGACGCACTGAAAAGAGTGTCACTCCTTGCCTCACCGAATTCCCGGGAGGCTTCATTATCCGTAAGGAGCATCCATGCGACATTATGAAATCGTTTTTATGGTTCACCCCGATCAAAGCGCGCAGGTTCCGGCCATGCTGGAGCGCTACCGCAGCTTGATCGAATCCGCCTCCGGCACGATCCACAGACTGGAGGACTGGGGGCGTCGACAACTTGCTTATCCGATCAACAAAATCCACAAGGCCCATTACGTGTTGCTGAATATCGAATGTGATCAAGCCACGCTCGATGAGTTGGAGAGCGGTTTCCGCTTCAATGATGCCGTGCTGCGCAGCTTGACGATCCGAAAGAACGAGGCTGTTACCGAGCCTTCTCTCATGGCCAGAGAAGAGTCAAACGAACCCGCCCGGCGTCGTGATGATGAAGTGGGTGATGACGCGGTCGAAGCCGAAACTTCCCCGGAAGTGACGGAAATCTGATCCCTCATCCCTGGACTACGCACATCACCGCATACCGTAAAACGAGGTTACCCATGGCACGTCAATTTAAGCGTAAAAAGTTCTGCAGATTCTCCTCCGAAGGCGCCAACGAGATCGACTACAAAGATCTGGATCTGCTCCAGGAATACATTTCCGAGACCGGAAAAATTGTACCCAGCCGCATTACCGGCACCAAAGTGAAGTACCAGCGCCAATTGGCGATCGCCATCAAGCGCGCCCGGTTTTTAGCCCTGATGCCGTTCTGCGATAGTCACGAATAATCCTCTGACTGGACGCGCGCCATGAATGCGTTGGCACGCTTCATCATGAAGGGCCGTTCCGAGGCCATATTGGTGATAGCTGCGTTGACGATACTCTCGTGGGGGCTATCGCCCGCCAGCCTCCTGGCAGCCGCGGCCATCGCCTTGCCAACGCTGCGTCGCGGCGGAAAGGAAGGGGCCCGGCTAATTCTCGGTGCACTGCCAATCGTGGCATTAGCAGGATATATCCTGTTAAGTGACGCAGTCCAGGCCGGCGGTTATTCACTGGTCATGTGGATACCGATTCTGCTCGTAGCAATAATCTTGCGGGAAACCGCTAGCCTATCGATAGCCGTGTTGAGCGCCTTGGCTCTGGGCTGGTTAGTGGTGGCTGGGATGTATGCGATGCTGTCCGATCCCGCTGCCTTTTGGCTGGATACGCTGCAACAGGTCTTGAAGCCGATGCTGGAGCAGCGTGGAACCGGCGTGGATGAAGGGCTGATCAACCAGACCATCCAGTTGTTCTCGCGGTACGCCACCGGTGCCATCGCGGCTGGATCGATCATGACGGTGTTGATCAGTCTCTTGCTGGCTCGTTGGTGGCAAGCCAATTTATATAACCCGGGCGGCTTTCGGGACGAGTTCCAGCAATTTCGATTGCCTGCCCCGGCGGGTTATGTATTTCTGGTCCTGCTAATAGCTGGAATGGCCAGCAGTGGCGGGGTTCAGGAGTTCTCCGTGAATTTGCTGATGCCGGCCCTGATGGTGTACATGCTGGCGGGATTTTCGGTAATTCATGCTCTTTGCTCAAGCACTAGGGCAGGGCGGTTCTGGCTGGCCGGTATATATGTGGGGCTGATGTTCATCGCACCACTGATTTTGGTTATCACACTGGTCGGGCTCAGTGATTCGTGGTTCAACTGGCGTCAACGTTTTGCTTCGGCTGGAGGCTGACTCCATCCTATAATGATCATAAACATCATCTAGATTTAATTTGAGGGCTAATATATGGAAATCATTCTTCTTGAAAAAATCCCCAACCTCGGTGGCTTGGGCGAAAAAGTCACTGTAAAGCCGGGTTATGGTCGGAATTACCTGATCCCGCAGGGCAAGGCTGTCGCGGCAACGGCCGAAAAAATCGAGCAGTTCGAACAGCGCCGGGCCGATCTCGAGAAAAAGGCCGCCGAAGCGTTATCCGCCGCCCAAGTCCGCGCGTCCGCCATCAGCGCGCTGACTGTTACCATTGCCCATAAGGCGGGCGATGAAGGACGGCTGTATGGTTCCATTGGTACCCGCGATATCGCTATTGCTGTTACCGAGGCAGGCATTTCTGTCGAGAAACAGGAAGTCCGCCTGCCAGCGGGACCCATCCGAAATGTAGGCGATTACGAAATCGGCATCCAGTTGCATGGTGATGTGGTGGCAATTCTGCCCTTGAAGATTGTCGCCGAGTAATTTCCTAATTCGCTTTATCGCCGCGCGAGCGGCCATGTAGCGGGATTCATCGCGGGCGTGAGATTCTTTTATTCACTGGTGTTTTACGCCCTCGTGCCGGGGCTCCTGATACGTGTGCTTTGGAAGAGCCAAGCGTTGCCCGTTTATCGGGCGCGGTTGCGGGAGCGTTTTGGTTTCTATGCAACAGCCCCCAATTCCGATGTGGTCTGGTTTCATGCGGTATCGGTGGGCGAATGTGAAGCCGCCTTTCCCGTCATCAAAGCGTTATTGGGTAGAGATTCCGGGTTAAGGGTATTGGTTACCTGTACCACGCCTACCGGTTCCGCCAGAATCATGGATGTACTGGGCGAACAGGTGCTTCATGTCTACCTGCCCTATGATCTTCCTGGCGCTGTCCGCCGATTTCTGGACCACTTCAAGCCGCGTCTGGGCGTGATCATGGAAACCGAAATCTGGCCCAACCTGTACGAGGCCAGTCGGGTTCGGCAGTGTCCCTTGGTGCTCGTTAACGGCCGCTTGTCCGATGATTCCACCAAGGGTTACGCCTGGTTGAGCAATCTAACTCGGGAAAGTCTTGCCGCCGTCCACTGCATTGCCGCCCAAACTCCACTGGATGCCGAACGCTATAAGGCAATTGGTGTGTCTCCAGACCGGGTTCAGGTGCTCGGCAACGTCAAGTTTGATATTGATTTTGATGCCGAAATGCAGGATCAAGCGGCCCGGTTGCGGCGTGAATTGTTTCAGCACAGACCGGTCTGGATTGCCGGTAGCACCCACCCGGGCGAGGAAGAATTAGTTCTGGAGGCACTGGCACACATTCGAGAAGCGGTACCGAACTTGCTGCTGATTTTCGCGCCGCGTCATCCAGAGCGGGCCTCTCAGGTCCGATCGCTTTGCGAGGGCAGGGGACTTAAAGTCATCAACCGGTCTGAAGACAGGCCCTGTACACCGGAAACGGCAGTCTTCCTCATTGACGGCATCGGCGAGTTGCGGGCGTTCTATGGCACAGCGGACGTGGCATTCATTGGTGGAAGCCTGATACCGCATGGCGGCCAGAATGTACTGGAAGCCGCCGTGGCCGGGATTCCGGTTATGTTTGGCCCTTATACAATGAACTTTCGCGAAATCACCGCCCGGCTTATATCGGCTGGCGGAGGTATCCGGGTCGAGGATAAAGACAGCCTTGTCCGCGCGGTACTTGGTGTTTTCGAGAACCCGGAAAAAGCCCGCCTACAGGGTGGTAAAGCGAGGGCATTCGTAGCCGCCAACCGCGGTGCCGTTAACCGAGTGACGGATCTAATCGTCGATCAATTAAGGCCGGAAGCCGTTACTCAAGGCTGAGTTCTCCCCGCCCAATTCGATACCTGAATACTTCCTCCATCGACATACAAATAGCCTGTAAACCTCTTTATGACGCTTTATTGTGGCATCGTCGGCTTGCCAAACGTGGGGAAATCCACGCTTTTCAACGCGCTCACAAAAGCGGCGATAGCGGCAGAGAACTATCCCTTTTGCACTATCGATCCTAACGTGGGCGTGGTGCCAGTTCCCGATCCGCGCCTGGCGGCGCTGGCCGAAATCGTCAAGCCCGAGCGGGTGGTGCCAACGGCGATTGAATTTGTCGACATTGCCGGACTGGTGGCTGGCGCGTCGAAAGGGGAGGGGCTGGGCAACCAGTTTCTGGCGCACATCCGTGAGACGGATGCCATTGCGCATGTCGTACGCTGTTTTGAAGACGAAGATGTGATCCATGTCGCGGGCAAGGTG
>JAJRDJ010000393.1 GCA_028678445.1 Methylococcaceae bacterium | reverse complement strand
GAAGAGCGTAAATTCCAAACGACTGCCGCAAAGCCGGAGCCAACTATCCAGGTGACCATCGGGCGCATCGAGGTGCGTGCTGTAATGCCCGGCAAGCCGGAAAAGCGAAAGGCGACCTCAAGCGCCATGAGCCTGGATGATTACCTCGCCGGCCGCAGAGGAGGGCGTACATGAGCAACTCGCTGGCCATTGCCACGGTAACAGCAGCGCTGGCGCAAATCGTCCGGTCGGCCATCCAGGGAGCTGTCGCCGGTTCCGATGTCATCATCGGCCGCCCTGAAAACCCTCCGGTCGGCGACGCTCTGCCGCGAGTCCGTCTTTACCTCTACCAGGCGGCTCCCAACGCCGCGCTTCGGAATGCAGACCTCCCGAGTCGCGGTTCCAATGGCACGTTGGTGAGGCGCCCATGCGCCGCCTTAGAGCTGCACTACCTTCTTTCCTTTTATGGCAGTGAGACTGAGCTGCAACCCCAGCGAATGTTAGGGGCCGTTGTCCGCGACTTGCATGCCCATCCGTTTCTGACGCGCCAAATGGTTCAAGATGGCATCGCCGGCTATTCCGTTTTAGCAGGCTCCAACCTTCACGAGGCCGTCGAGCAGGTTAGATTCAGCCCGCTCAGCCTGTCCCTGGAAGATCAATCCAAACTCTGGTCCGTTTTCTTCCAAACGCCCCACGCCGTTTCGGTCGCCTATCAGGCATCGGTTGTCTTGATCGAAAGCGATGAGGCCGCGCAGCCGGCCCTGCCCGTGTTGAAGCGCGGCGACAAAGACCAGGGTGTGGATACCCTGCTCGGCCCATTCCCCGTGCTGGAGAGCGCCTATTTCGGCATGCCGCAGGATCGCATCATGATGCCGCGGCCGCTCTCGTTGCCTGCTGCGCAGATGGGCTGCGCGGTGATCGCCAAGGGTCGCAACCTCGGCGGTGAAACGGTTATATTAAGATTTCAGCATACTCGCAGGGACCTGAAAACCAGTGCGGACAAAGAGTTGCTTCAGGAGTTGATCGTGGCTCATGGGGACCTCTCTGCGTCCGAGCTAAAAGTCCTGCTGCCCCAGCCCGGATCCGATCCGAGTCAAGATGATTGGGCTCCGGGGGTCTATACGGTGACGGCTGTAGAGAAACGCTCCGGGAGCGATCGCGATTGCACCAGCAACAGCCTGCCCTTCGCTTTTTCCCCGATCATCGCAAAGATCGAGCCGCCAAATCCCATTCCAATAAATGGTGACGGTAAGGTGACTGTTACCATCACCTGTCAGCCCCGTGTGCACAAGGGGCAGCAGGCCGTTCTGCTGTTGGCCGGCAGGGAAATCGTCGGAACGACGGCTGCCGCCAACCCCGACAAGGTAATTTTCGTCGTCGAGAATGCGCCGGCGGTGACCAATGAACTCATCCGTCTGCGTGTGGACGGGGTCGAGAGCATGCCCTTCAAGCGTTTGGACGATCCACTGCCAGTCCGTTTCGAGTTCGATGGCAACCAGAGGGTGACAATCACATGAACGATCCCAGAGAATGGCAGGAGAACAACAACCGGTACCTGAGCGCGGCGCTGGCTTGGCTGCGCCTGCGTTTGGCCCGGATGGCAGAGACAGCCACTCCGGAAAAGCCAAACGTCGGGAAAGCGGAGCAGCCTTCCGGATGGTTCGGTACACGCAAGCGACCTGCCGAAGGGACAGCACCCGTCGCCATGAAGGATAACGATGGGGATATCACCAGGGCCGCCCAGGCTATGGCTGATGCGGCCCGGATGGAGCCGCCGCCGGCGCTCGTGATTCTCGGTCAGCGCTTCGGCCTTTCCGATTTCGAGCAGTCGACCCTGCTCCTGTGCGCGGCTATGGAGCTGGACACACGCATCGCAGCCCTTTGCGGACAGGCCCAGGACAACCCGGGCCGGGCTTATCCAACCTACGCCCTTGCATTGACGCTTTTCGACAATCCCGCCTGGGATGCCCTTTCCGCCGAGGGGCATCTCCGCAAATGGCGTCTGATTGAAATCAGCCAAGCGGGCCATACACCGCTTACGATGAGTGCACTGCGGGCCGATGAGCGCGTCGTCAACTATCTCAAAGGGCTGAACCAGTTGGACGACCGCCTTACCCCCATGCTCGCCCCTTTCGATGTCTCAGATGGGAACAATGATCTGGCCGCCTCTCACCAGGCCATCGTCGAGACCATCGAGCAAGGCCTCGAGCAATGGCCGGCAAACAGATTGCCGCCGGTTGTCCAACTGATCGGCACGGATTCGATCAGCAAGCAGGAGGTGACGCTTCGGGTTCTTTCACGAATAGGCTGGCAGGGGTTTCGCATGCCCGGGGAACTGCTGCCCGCTGCTGCCGGCGATCGAGATACCTTTGCCAGGCTGTGGCACCGGGAAAGCATCCTGCTGCCCCTGGCCCTGTTTATCGACATTTCGGATACCGACGATGGCAGCCAATCCGCTGATGCGCACATCCGGCTCAACCGGTTCCTCAACCGGTGCGGGGCCCTGACCTTCCTGGACACCCGGGAGCCTCGCACCGGCCTGGGTCTCAATGTGCTCACCTTCGAAATCGAAAAACCCATGCCCGCCGAGCAGCGAAAGGCCTGGGTCCAAGCGTTGGGATACCTCGGGGGAACGAGCCCGGACCGGCTCGCCGGCCAGTTCAACTTCAACCTTCCCACGATCCGCCGGGTTGCCGGAGCAGTCCTTGCCGGCAAGAGTGAAGACGAATCCGCAGAGAGCATGGAAGATCGTCTCTGGGAGGTCTGTCTCAGCCATTCACGGCCCCGGCTCGACCGTCTATCGGTACGCATCGAACCCAGGGCCACGTGGAGAGACCTAGTCCTGCCCGAGGAACCGCTTGCGCTTCTCCGCGAAATCTCGGCGCAAGTCAAACAGCGCAGCAAAGTGTATGACGAATGGGGGTTCCGCCGGAAGATGAGCCGCGGATTCGGCATCAGCGCCCTGTTTGCCGGTGAGAGCGGCACAGGCAAGACCATGGCGGCCGAGGTCATCGCCAACGAACTCCGGCTGAACCTGTACCGAATCGACCTGTCGGCGGTGGTGAGCAAGTACATCGGGGAAACGGAGAAGAACCTGCGGCACGTGTTCGATGCAGCCGAAGACGGCGGCGTAATCCTTTTCTTCGACGAAGCCGACGCCCTCTTCGGCAAGCGCAGCGAGGTGAAGGACAGCCACGACCGCTACGCCAACATCGAGATCAATTACCTCCTGCAGCGCATGGAGGCCTATCGGGGGCTGGCGATTCTCGCCACCAACATGAAGAGTGCTCTGGATCAGGCATTCGTGCGGCGGCTGCGATTCATCGTGAACTTCCCCTTCCCGGGTCCCGCCGAGCGGCAGGCCATCTGGGAGGGCGTTTATCCCAAACCGGAGGAGAAGGGAGTGCTGCCCGGCACTCCGGTTGAAGCGCCGGACTACAAACACCTGGCACGGCTCAACGTAACGGGCGGCAGTATCCACAACATCGCCCTCAATGCGGCATTTCGGGCGGCGGCGGCCGGCAAATCGGT
>JAJRDJ010000392.1 GCA_028678445.1 Methylococcaceae bacterium | reverse complement strand
GGCGGCTAATTTAAAAAACATCTGCCGCCCGCGTCGCTTGGGAGGCTGGTGGCAAATATGCGAAACTGGTATCGGCTCCGACGCGGGGCGTTGGGATAGACTGGCGGTCGGTCGGAGGCGGCAATGGAAGGGTTTCAGCGCGACTTTATCGAACTGGCACTGGCGGAAAACGCGTTGCGGTTCGGGGAGTTTACCCTCAAGTCAGGGCGGGTGAGCCCGTATTTCTTCAATGCCGGTGTGTTCGCCAGCGGGCGCGCCCTGGCGGGTCTGGGTGCCTGCTATGCCCGTGCCCTGGACCATTACCAGTTGCGATTCGATGTGGCGCTGGGACCGGCCTACAAAGGTATTCCCCTGGTTGCGGCGCTGGCCATCGCCAGCTGGCAATTGCTGGGCAGGGATATCCGCTACGCGTTCAACCGCAAGGAGGCGAAAACCTACGGCGAGGGCGGCTCGATCGTCGGGACGCCGCTGGCAGGCAGGGTGCTGGTGGTGGATGACGTGGTCACCGCCGGTGTGGCAATTCGCGATGTGATGGAGCTGATCCGGGCCAGCGGCGCCACCCCCGCCGGCGTATTGATCGGGCTTGATCGTCGCGAGCGCGGCAAGGGTCAACGCTCGGCTATCGTCGAACTGGAGCAGGAATACGGACTTCCGGTGCACAGCATTATTCGCCTGGAACACATCATTGCTTACCTCCGTTCGCAGGCAGGCAGCGACGAGTTGGTGTCGAGGATTGAAAGTTATCGTGCGCGCTATGGTGTCGACGACTGAAGCCCGGGCCGGTGGCCGGCGTGGGCTGCTGGCGCTGGTGCTGGTGCTGCCGGTATGGTCGCTGCAAGCGGCGGAATTCTATCGGTATTACGGTGACGACGGCCGGGTGAACATCAGCCAGGCATTGCCATCCGCCTATGCCACCAGGGGCTATGAGGTCATTGACGAGACCGGTCGGGTCATCCGCAAGGTGGCCGCCCAGAAGACGCCGGAACAGCTGGCCCGTGACGCCGAGGTGGCGGCCAGGCATGCCGAAGAGTTGGCGGCTGCGGCGCAGCGGCGCGATTACGACAACCTGCTGCTGCTGCGCTACAGTTCGGTGGAGGACATCGAGATCGCGCGGGATCGCTTCCTGCATGAATCGGAGGCGCGGTTGACCATCCTGGAGACCTCCCTGCGGGACTTGAAGCGGCAGGTGGAGGCCCAGCAGGAGCAAGCCGCCGAATTCGAGCGCAAGAACCAGCAGGTGCCACCCAAGCTGGAGAAGGTCATTGCCGACCTGCTGGTGGAAGTGGCAGCGGTGCAGGACCGCATCGAGGCGACCCGGCAGGAGAAGGAGCGCGCCGCGGAGTCCTTCCGGCGGGACCGGGCCCGCTTCGAGGAGCTCAAGGTGGAGAGCATCGCCCGCTGAACCGCAATGCAGCCGGAATAATGCTCAACCGGTGAGCACGGGTACCGGCACCAACAGGCCCTGGCTCAGTAACTGCCACTGTTCGTCCCAATACTCCGTGGGGCGCTTGCGGAACCCGGTGCGCACATACTGGGCGATGCGGCCCTCGGCATAGGCAGTCAACAGGTTGGCGGTCGCCGTGATGGTTACCGTGGGGCGCTGGCGTTCCGCAATCTCCGCCTGGCGCAGCAACTGCCGGAGATGGGTCTCTACCCGCTCAAACAGTTGCGCCACTCGCTGACGCAGGCGCTCGTCCTCGCCGGTGATGGCCTCGCCGGCAAGGATGCGCGAGATGCCGGGATTGCGCTCCGCCAGATTGAGAATCACCGCCAGGATTTTCTGCACCTGGATTGCGGCGGGCACTGCCTCGGCGCTGATCTGGTTGACGCGGGTGAAGATGGCTTCTTCTGCAAACCCGATCAGGCTTTCGAACATCTTGAACTTGCTGGGAAAGTGGCGATAGAGCGCCGCCTCTGAAACGCCTACGGCCCGTGCCAGCGCGGCGGTGGTGATGTGCTTGCCGGGGTGGCTCTCCAGCATCCCGGCGAGAGCCGCAAGGATTTGGTCCCGCCGTGACGGCGTTTGCGGGGATTCGGTCATGTAGGGCTTGCCTGTATGGTGGGAGCGCCGGGCATTTGACTGCGCCTTCACCGGCTCCGGTTGCTGATCAGGGTACCAACACCCTCGTCGGTAAATATTTCCAGCAGCACCGCGTGGGGAACCCGGCCGTCGACGATATGGACCGAGTTCACCCCGCCGCGCGCAGCCTCCAGGGCACATTTGATCTTGGGCAGCATGCCGCCGTAAATGGTGCCGTCGGCGATCATGCTGTCCACGGTCGAGGTGGTAAGGCCGGTCAGTACCCTTCCCTCCTTGTCCATCAACCCCGCGACATTGGTGAGCAGCATGAGCTTCTCGGCCCGCAGCACCTCCGCGAGTTTCCCCGCCACCAGGTCGGCGTTGATGTTGTACGACAAGCCATCCTCGCCGACGCCGATGGGCGCGATTACGGGGATGAAGCCACTGCGAGTCAGGGTATCCACCACATCCCGGTTGATCGCGGTAACCTCGCCCACATGTCCGATATCGATGATCTCCGGCGCGTCCACTCCCGGAGTGGTGCGGGTGACCGTCATCTTGCGGGCGCGTATCAGGTTGCCATCCTTGCCGGTGATGCCGATGGCATTGCCGCCGTGCCGGTTTATGGTGGCCACGATGTCCTTGTTGACGGTAGCCCCGAGCACCATTTCGACCACGTCCATGGTCCGGCTGTCGGTCACCCGCATGCCATCGACGAAGGTGGATTCTATCCCCAGCCGCTTGAGCAGGTCGCCGATCTGCGGCCCCCCGCCGTGCACCACCACCGGGTTGATGCCTACCAGCTTCATGAGCACGATATCGCGGGCAAAATCGTGGTTCAGCTGGGGGTCGACCATGGCATTGCCGCCGAATTTGACGACGATGGTCTTGCCGGTAAACCGCTGTATGTAGGGCAGTGCCTCGGTCAATACCCGGGCAGTGTTAATGGCTGCATCACGCGTCAGGGACATGGTCGATACCTGGACTCAACGATTGGCTTTGGCTACGGTTTCCAGCGCGGGCCCGAGCTCCGGCGACACCGCCGCCAGGGCACTGCTGAACAGGCCGAGAACCCGGTCCAGCGCGGGCCGGTGCACGGCTTCAAAGCGCAGGATCAGGTTGGGCCCTGTGTTGGACGCTCGCAGCAGGCCCCAGCCATCCGCGAAGTCCACACGGATGCCATCCAGGGTGTTGATGGGTCCTGCGCCGAAGGCGGCATTGTCCACGACCGCCTGGACGATGGCAAACTTGCGATCTTCCGTTACTGGCAGGACCAGTTCGGGGGTGGCGACCCTGGCCGGCATGTCGGCC
>JAJRDJ010000391.1 GCA_028678445.1 Methylococcaceae bacterium | reverse complement strand
CCAACCAGAGGCACATCCCGAGCTTCAGGGTCTCAAGCCTGAGGGGAATTTCGAAAATTATTCGTTACTGCCCTTCGGCTTTGCTCAGGAGAACCTTCGACGGGCTCAGTATGAGTGAATAAGTTATTGAATTTAGAGATTACCTTTCGCACTGAGCTTGTCGAAGTGCAAATTTTTTGAGATTCCGCGGGCTCCAGCCCTTTCGTCGCTCTTTCTTTCCGCGCACCCATGGGCCTTCACGCCATCCAGGTCGACCAGCTTTGCAAGCGCTACGGCGAGGTGTTGGCCGTGGACGATATTGCCTTCGCGGTTCCGGCGGGCGCTACCTATGCGTTGCTGGGGGGCAACGGCGCGGGAAAGACCACCACCCTCTCCATGCTGCTGGGTTTGCTGCTGCCGACTTCAGGAAGCGTCCGGGTACTTGGTGTCGACATGGTGAAAAACCGGTTCCAGGCACTGCCGCGCATGAATTTCACCTCGCCCTATGTCGACCTGCCGCATCGCCTGACCGTCGGGCAGAACCTCGATATTTACGCGCGGCTTTACGGGGTCCGGCGGCGCGCCGCGCGCATCCGGCAGCTTGCCGAGCACTTCGGCCTGTCCGGTTTGTTGCGGCGCACTTTCGGGTCGCTCTCGGCGGGGCAGCGCACCCGGGTGTCCCTGGCCAAATCCTTGCTCAACGAGCCGGACGTGTTGCTGATGGACGAGCCGACCGCCTCTCTCGATCCCTTTACGGCGGATCAGGTTCGCACCTATCTCCGGGACTATCAGCAGCGCACGGGCGCCACAATATTGCTGGCTTCCCACAACATGCAGGAAGTGGAACGGCTCTGCCAGGAAGTGTTGATCATGAAGCAGGGTCGCATCGTCGATCGGGGCACACCGGCGGCATTGATTGCCCAATACGGACGGGACACCCTGGAGCAGGTGTTCATCGATATCGCCCGGAATACCGAGCCATGAGAATGCTCGCGGCCATCGGGGCCAGCCTGAACCGCATTCTGGCCATGGTGGCGCGCTACCGGTATCTGATGCTGGCTTCCTGGCCGCGCCTGATCGAGCTGGCCTACTGGCCGACGGTGCAGATGGTCTTGTGGGGTTTGATCAACCGCTTTCTGGTCGGGCAAAGCGAGTGGATGGCCCAGGCGGCGGGTTTGCTGATAGCCGCCGCGCTGCTGTGGGACGTGCTGTTTCGCGCCCAGCTTGGCGTCTCCATCGTGTTTTTCGAGGAAATGTATTCGCGCAATCTGGGGAACCTGTTCGTCAGTCCTTTGCGCCCCCATGAATTGGCGCTGTCGCTGTTGACCGTGAGCTTCCTGCGCACCGCCTTCGGCATCGGCGTTGCCGCTGGTCTGGCCATCCTGCTGTATCACTATTCCATCTTCGACATGGGGCTACCCCTGGTCGCATTCTTCGTCAATCTCATGGTCATGGGGTGGGCGATTGGCCTGATGGTGGTTGCGCTGGTATTGCGCTACGGACTTGGCGCGGAAAGTCTGGCCTGGGCGATCATCTTTGCTTTTGCCCCCTTGAGCGGGATTTACTACCCCATCTCGGTCTTGCCCGAGTGGCTACAGCCCATCGCCTGGGCGCTGCCGTCCAGCCATGTGTTCGAAGGCATGCGGGCCGTGCTGCGTGATCAGGTGTTTCCGATGGAGCATTTCATCAGTGCCGCCTGGCTCAATCTGGTTTATCTCGGTGTGGGTTTGGGGCTTTATGCCTTCGCCTTCCACATCGCCAGAAAGCGGGGCTTGTTATTGCAGATGGGGGAGTAACCAGGTCAATGACTTCAGTGAGTACCTGGCCGGTGTCCCGTTTCCCCCATGGGCCGGGTTTGCCTCAACTCCTCGCCACTCAGCTTGAATGCCTGGGCAAAGCCCCCACGTAAGTGGCGTGCTCAGGGACCAGACGAAATAAATGAAAGTCATGGAATCCACGCGGCATGTTCATGAACTGGCCGTGCGTTTCCTCGAACTGGTTCATGATGCCGGCAAAATCCGGCTGATCCCCCCCAATTTCATCGACCTTGCAGGCATCGGTCCCGCGCTTGCGGGCAAACTCGCGCCGGGCCTGACTCTCACCCCTGATGAACAGCACACTGAGCATGGGGTGGTGCATCAGGTTGGTGGTATGCGTGGCCAGATCACTGATGCATAGAAAAAAACAACCCGTTGCGTCGGTGACCTAGGGGGCGTAACTGGACACCGGTTCCCCATCAGGACCGGCGAACGCCCTCAGCAAGGAAGCAAAGGCCTGACGGAAGCTCCGGGCTTCGCTGTACAGATCTGCGAGGGTGGGATTCGTTGCGGCGTGCTGCAGGGACCGTCAGAGCAAATAACTGGACCGTGAGGCTGAGTCAATACGAGCGTTGAGCTATCGGTTGGGTGGGCTGTTCATCAAGGGACCGGGGGAATGCTGGACTCTGCGAAGCTCCCCGCGGCGTTTTCTTTAGCGCCGTGATTAGCGAAATAGCGATTCCGCCGCCTTGTGGGCACTCAGATTGCGGTGGAATTCATGCAGCGTGTTGGGCGCATAGAAGAACTCGCCACGGCTGCAGTGTTTGGGGCGCAAACCAAAGGTGCGCTGCTGGGTATGGTGCTTGAGTTCGCTGCGGGTGATGCCAATGAGGCGGCTGGCTTCCTGCTCATTCAGCAGGTTTGGGTTTTGCATTCATTTCTCCTGAGGGATTAAGTGCCCGGTGACGGGCTTCCAGAAAGGCGCGAAGATCGCGGACCAGGAACTGACGCCGCATTTTGGGCGCTACACTCCGTAGTCCGAAGGACTTGCCGAGCGCCCAGAGCTCGAGCTGGGTTTTGCTGAAACCGAGGAGCTCGCAGGCTGTCTCGATACTGATGACATCATCGTCATCGAGGTGAAGAAGGGGATCAGTCACTATGCTTGTGCGACTCAAGAATCAGCGGGGTATTCGTAAAAAGAAACATTTTACTAGTTCAGTTGGATTGCTGTGAGGCCAGAGGTTTGAATTAGTTCCTAACGGCACATTTATCTACTGCCCGGAGATAAATAGTCTGCGTAAACGTACCATTGGGATTCGGGAAGGTCTTCAGTTCGCCCGTCATTGTAGCGTACTGACCCGTGGTCCCGATGATCGGCAAAATGGAGACACCGGTTTCCGCTTCCTGACCGGCCACCGAAATGCTGCCTTTTTCCAGGGTCAAGGTCCACTGGCATTGACTATACATGCCGGGGCGGGTGGTGATGCAGAAGCCGCTATTGGTACCGATGGCTCTTTTTCCGTCCTGGTTCATCAAGGGCTGATCAAATACGAAGGTATCGCCCTGGGAGGGGCCGGTGGGTGCGGTATCAACCCAATGTTTCGAGCCTCGGGTGGCATCCGCGATCGTGTGTAATTCAAGACCGCCGGAATCCCCCAGTGCTGAACCTGTGGCCAGGTGACAGACCATTGCCGTCACCAGGGTTCTGTTCAGGTGATCTCTCAGACGGTGGCTTGCCGTTACTCGCATCAAAGTCTGTCGGATCTTGGGCGTCGGGTCGCTTCCACTTTCGCAAGCGGACATAAAGGGGTCAAAGCAGCCGATTGAAGAGCACGAAGACAAGCACTACCAGACCCAGGACCCGGCGGAAGTAGTTAACGCCGGAAAAGATTTCCAGCAAAGACCAGTAAACGATGGCCGACAGGCTCACCAGTCCGAGAAAGGTTGTCAATGGTCCGCCGGGTATAACCCATTGTAACAGGCTGGCTCCCGCCCATGTCCACAGCGGCCAATTGGGAAATTGCGCAATGACCACGCGTCCCTGCTGATCACGAAAGCATCTGTCGATAAAGCGGGTGGGCGTGGGTGCTTGAGGGTCAGACATGGAGGCCTATCCTGAAGGTGGTGTCAGTTACCAGGGTGTTTTATCCCGCGCCAGCCTGATCCCTGAAAATTGCCAGCGCGCTGTCGCCGGAAAGAAATTCCGATAACTTGGGCGCACGTGATGCTTGGGGGTACTGCAGGAGCCGCCCCGCAGCACATACTGGTTGACCATGAATTTGCCATTGTACTCGCCTACGGCCCCCGGATCGGGGCGATAACCCGGATAGGGCGCATAGCTGGACTGGGTCCATTGCCAAAGTGTGTCCGTCATTTGCGTTAGGCCAGTTCCGGTGGCGACGGCGGGATGCAAGCACCCTGGATCGTTCATGGGCAGTTCTTCAGACGGTGCGCCGGCGCTGATGAGGGCAGCATGCTCCCATTCAAACTCGGTGGGTAAGCGCTCTCCTTTCCAGCGCGCATAGGCATCCGCCTCGTAATACGACAGGTGCGCGACCGGCGCCGCGGCCAGCAGCGTCATCATCCCCGCCAAGGTAAATTCATGCCAGCCCTCTGCAACAGGCGACCAGTAGAGGGGATGGGTTATCGCGTGGGTCTGTAGCCAGTCCCAGCCATCGGCGAGCCACCAGGCGGGGTTGACGTAGCCGCCGTCCTGAACGAACGCCAGATACTCGCCATTGGTGACCAGCCGGGAGGCTAGCTCATAGGGCTGCAGGTAGACCGTGTGTTGCGGCCGTTCATTGTCAAAACAAAACCCCGCGCCTGCATACCCGAGGCGTTGCATGCCTCCCGCGAAGCATACCCACTCCGATTCGATCGGTTCGCCGCCTTCCATGTGCTCGGTCTCATGCCTGCGATAGCCGGGTTTGAGCGGGTTCAGGGACAAGAGATGCTTGATGTCCGTGAGGATGAGTTCCTGATGTTGCTGTTCGTGATGCAACCCCAGGATGACGAGATCGAGGCACTCATTGTGACACCTGGAATCGCCCAGCAACGTCGCGATGCGTTGATCAATGTTCTGGCGGTAGCGGAGGATTGCCGAAAGGGCAGGCCGGGTGAGCAGACCTCGCTGGTGACGCGGGTGCCTCGTGCCGATGCCGTTGTAATAGGAATTGAAGAGCACCCGATAAGCCGGGTCGAAGGGCGTGAAACGCGCCTCGAAGCGTTCGAGCACGAATGTTTCGAAGAACCAGCTCGTGTGGGCCAGATGCCATTTGACCGGGCTCGCATCCGGCATCGATTGCGCGCAACAGTCTTCGTCCGAGAGCGGCGCGGCCAATTGCCGGGTACGCTCGCGCACCTGAACAAAAAAGTCCGCCAACATCGACGCCGCGTGGCTGTGAGTCATCAAATGGCCTTTCCCAGAATAACCGCAAACCATCGGGCGGGGTCCGTCCAGCAGTGAACCGGGTCGAAACCGCTCTGCGCTAGCAGGTGGCGGAACGCATCAAGGTCATATTTATAGCTGTTTTCCGTGTGAATCTGCTCGCCGCTGGCGAACGTCCGGCGGCCGCCTGGCCAGTTGACCGTT
>JAJRDJ010000390.1 GCA_028678445.1 Methylococcaceae bacterium | reverse complement strand
GAGATATTAAGCCGGAGATGGACGCGGGTTCGCGGCTATTGGAATGATGTCCGAAGGAACACTGGTCCTTGGTCCTGTTCGCCGCAAGTTGGTGCCGGGTCGCTTACCGCTTGACTCATTGTAGAAGGTAACCGAGGGTCAGGGTCGCCGTCTCGCATGGGGGCTGAACGCTCTATGTAAGAATATGATCTGCAGGATGGTACAGGGATTGAGTTCGCTATGTGGTTCACGGAGGGAGGTCGTAGTGCGACCGTGCGGCGTCGGGAACGTAGTCAGGATGAAGCATTTTTCTTGGGACTCGCTTTTCCGGATAGTAGCAGTTGGACTTTCTCGTCGACTGGAAGGCGAGATGTGCAGGGTTATGAAACCTGTGGGCTACGTTCCTGTCCGTAACTTGTGCATTCAACACCGCTGTCTCATCATTTGATATGAAGCTTGGGGGTCCATTTTTTCCAGCCTCCCTCACTCCTGCGTATCGCTAGAGCTACAGGGCTTGTTCACGGGGGGTGGTTATGAGAAGGTCGGGGTATGCAAATAGCTTGCACCACGCGTTCCATTTTCATGAAGCGGGAGCCCTTGACCAGCAGGGTGGCGTTTGGCGTCGCGAGTTGACGGGCTTTTTCGATCAGGGCTTCGATATCGGTAAAGTGCTCGCCCTTGCCTTCGGTGACGGATCCGCCGGCGTTGAAGGCGGTCACGGCAGCTGGGGTGAGTTCGCCCAGCGCCAGCAGGGCGTGTAATCCCTGCTCACGGGCATAGCCGCCGATTTCCGCGTGGAATTCCGGGCCCTGCTCGCCGACTTCACCCATGTCGCCTAGCACCAGCACCCGCGGCCCTTCGAGCGCGGCCAGCAGTTCGATGGCGGCGCGGACCGAGTCGGGGTTGGCGTTGTAGGTGTCGTCGATGACGGTGGCGCCGCTGGCGGCCTGCTGGATAACGCCGCGCCCGGTCACTGGAGTGAAGGCTTCCAGGCCCTGGCGGATAACTTCGGGGGCAATGCCGGCGGCCAGCGCGGCGGTCGCGGCAGCGGCGGCATTGTGGGCGTTGTGCGCGCCGGCGAGCCGCAGGTTCAGGTCGATGGCATCAGTCGGGGTATGCAGGCTGACCCTGATACCGCCGGGCGTGGGATGGAAGCGGGCAGAGACGGCCGCCGGTTTCCGGAAGCCGAAATCGAGAATGCGCCGGTTTCCCGCGAGCTCCCGCCAGATGGGAGCGCAGTCGTCGTCGGCGGGAAATACGGCGACGCCGTTCTCGAGCAGCGCCGAGATGACCGTGCCGTTTTCGTGGGCAGTGGCCTCGACCGTGCCCATGAATTCCTGATGTTCACGTTGGGCGTTGTTGACGAGGGCGACCGTGGGCTGGGCTATCCCGGCCAGGTAGGCGATTTCTCCAGGATGGTTCATGCCGAGTTCGAGCACGGCAAAACGATGGCGGGACTGCAGGCGGAACAGCGTCAGCGGCAGGCCGATGTCGTTGTTGAGATTGCCACGGGTGGCCAGCCGTCCGTCCTCACCCGCCGCCGACGCGAGGATGGAGGCCAGCATTTGCGTGACAGTGGTCTTGCCGTTGCTGCCGGTGACGGCGATGACCGGCAGGGCAAAGCGCGCCCGATACCCGGCCGCCACGTTGCCCAGCGCCAGCCGGGTATCGGGCACGACGACTTGCGGCGCGTCCAGGTCCAACGGCCTGTCAACCACCAGCGCTACGGCGCCGCCTGTGACCGCCTGCTCGGCAAAATCATGCGCATCGTAGCGCTCGCCTTTCAGGGCGAAGAACACGCACTGCTCGGGAAGATTCCGGGTGTCGGTGCTGACCTGTTCGAGCACGATGTTCGCATCGCCCTTGAGTAGGGAGGCGGGGATCAGGCCGGCCAGTTCGCCGAGTGTCATCATCTGGGAGTGTCCTGTGGAGTGGGAATGCGGGGTGAGTCCGGCCGATGGCTGAGCGCCGCCAAGGTCGGCTCCAGGTGCGGCCATCATTGACGGGATCCATGGCTGGCTCGGCCGAGCCGGTCGTTGACCGCCCGCCAGGCTTCATCCCGTGGCGGTGCCTCGACCACGATCACATCGAAACCTTGCATGTCCAGTGCGCGGAGCGTGGCATAGAGCGCCTGGCCATAAGCGCTGGCATCGTTCGGCATGGGCTGCGGCTGAACGCCGGGGTGCCGGGACAATGTCCCGCCAGCAGCCGAGCAGCACATGAGGGCCACTCGGAAGCCTTGCGCGAGGCAGGCATCTAAGCTGTTTTCGAGTGTTGCCGTGGGGCAGACCAGCAGCCGGGTGTCGGGCGCGTAATGGGATTCCAGTGTGCCGGGGGCGCGAACGTCCGTGGGTTGTGCCAGGCAGGCGATGGGCTTCCCGATGACCGCTTCGAGCTCGGCTGGCGATATCGCCCCGGGCCTTAGCAACACGGGCGGGTCGTCAATAAGGCTGAGGATGGTGGATTCGAGTCCCACCCGGCAATCGCCGCCTTGGAGAATCAGGTCCACCGTCTCGCCCAGTTCCTCAAGGACATGCTCGGCCCGAGTCGGGCTCACGCGGCCAAAGCGGTTGGCGGAAGGCGCCGCCACGCCGCCGCCGAAGGCCCGCAGCAGCGCCAGCGCCACCGGATGATCCGGCATGCGCAGGCCGACGCTATCCTGGCCCCCGGTGACTTCAAGTGGCGCCCGGCCCCGGCGCAAAATCAGCGTCAGCGGGCCCGGCCAGAACCTTGCTGCGAGCCGCTCAGCGAGAGGGGAAACCTCCCGCGCCCACTCGTGCATGTGGCGAGCCTCGCCAATATGCACGATCAGTGGATGATTGGCCGGCCGGCCTTTGATGGCAAAAATCCGCCGCACGGCCTCGGGATTGCTGGCATCGGCCCCGAGGCCATAGACCGTTTCGGTCGGAAAGGCAACGACCCCGCCGCTGTCCAGCAAAGCCACAGCTTGTTGAATCTTCAGATCCATGAGGTCGGAGAGAAGCTTCTGGGTGACCGGCTAGACCCATCGGGTCCCTTGGATGAAACCGTATGATGGAG
>JAJRDJ010000389.1 GCA_028678445.1 Methylococcaceae bacterium | reverse complement strand
TCGGTACTCTGGGCTTCGTGGATGGCCTCCTGCTCCATGACGTTCCGGCCAAACTGATTGATGACATCGCCATACTCGAACAGGAACACGTCGCACATGCCTTTCAGGCGGTTGAGCATGTCACGGCCGCTCAGGCGATCCTGGAGCTCGTTCAATACCTCATCCGGCAACACATCCGTCGCCGCAATACTGTGGAGTAACTGCGCCAGGTGACGCCGCACCATGTGCTCATCCAGCAGTCGCTGCAACTGGCTGCGGAAGGCATGCTGGATATTGAGGCTTTCCTCGATCTTGTGCGGCAAGCGGCTGACCACGCTGTTGATGTCGAGGCCTTTCAGCAGCTCATTTTTCAGCGCCTTGCGATCCAGCGTGTCAATGGCGCGGGTGACCTGCTCGCTCAACTGCGCCTGATCCTCGTCACGCCAGAATACGAACTCGGGCAACAACTCGGTCCGCAGCAGCTTGATGTGCTCCTCGACGGTGGTCCTGAGCCGCCGTAGCGCTTCATCCTGACGGTGGGAAAGCTGGCTGGCAATGAAAGTGCTTCGCATGCCATCATCGTCGATGTCCTGATAATTGCGGTACAGCGGCTCCAGCCACTCCTTGAGCCGCTTGGCCAGGTCGAGATACTCCCCCCGGGCCTCATCAAGAAACTCCGCCTTGGCCGTATAAGCAAGGTATTCAAAAAGGCTGCTGCGGAAGTTGGAAAAGTTCTTGGTTTCTTCCAGCGACTTGAGCTGGTTTCCGGCCTCATTCTTGTCGGGCACCCGGCCGATAGCCTTCTTCAGGCTATCGACGTGCTCACGGATGCTGTGCGCACCCTCCAGCCGGCCTTCCTGAATGAGCTTGAGCAGCAGGTAATTCAGCGCCGAAACCTTGAAGACACGGTCCTTGGTGATCTGGAAACCGTAGTGTTCGATCTTCTGATCGAAGTTTGCCAGCTCTTCCTTTTTCTGCTTGGCGCTCAGCACGTCCCACTGATTGATGACCCAGAACGCCCTTTGCAGCACCCGCTTGCGCTGGCTGTGAATCTCCGCCAGCAGTTCGATTTCCTCGCCCTCCAGGAGATGAAATACCTTCATGGCGATCACGAACGCCTTGGCGTCATTCTCGACATAGGTCTTGGTGACCTTACGGTGGCGCGGGTTGACGACCCCCAGACCCGGCAGGTCGACCAGCACCACGTTCTCGGGGATATTCACCTCGCTCAGGTAGATTTCCGCCTGATTGACGAACAACACATCGGCGTAATCTTCCGTGACGTAATTCGGCAACTCGTCGAGGGTGATTTCCCGGGTCTCCCCGCTCAACTTGTCCCAACCCTCGATCAGCGCCTTCAGTTCGTCAAAAAACTTCTGCTTGTTAAATGAGCCGTATTGGGTCCTCTGGCGCTCGATATCACTTCCCAGGCGTGCCAGCGCCTCGGTCCGGTCCAGGGCGCGGTAGGTTTCCGGGCTGGTGCGGAGCTCCTTGGAAAGCTCCTCTAGATAGAGATCCTTCAGCTCAGCCCGTTCGGTCTCGGTCAGATACGAGATAACGGCCTTGTTGCTGCGACCCTTGCGGATCAGCGTCGGAATGGCGGTGAGCGACTTGGTCGCCTGCGGCAGGATATCGTCACCCAGCACCGCATTGATGATGGTGCTTTTACCCGCGGAAAAGGCCCCGAGAAACGCCACCGGGAATTCTGGGGACTTCAGCCGCTCCAGCCAGGAGCGCTTGCGATTGATGAAGTACTTGAAATCCTCGGAGACGTTCAAATACGGTACGGCTGCGTCGAAGACCTCGAAAAGACGGGTAAACGCCTTGATATAGTGGTTGTAATCCGCCTCTTTCATCGTGTCCTTATTCCTGTGGAGTCCCCGGTTACCGCTGGGAGAAGATGCGGGGAACCCAATTCAACCCGCTCCATACGCCCCCGTTTATGGGTTAAAAGTTTACCATTGAATCCGTATCTAACCTGATGGCTTGGCTGGTGGATGTTCCATTGTGCGTCCCGGCCGGCGCTCATCAAAATGGGCTGCGTTCTGCCCAGCGGCGCAAGAGTACGGCTGACGAAGCAAGGCCCGGGGCAGGGCGAGCACTCCAGCCTGAGCTCGCCGGGATCCGTGGATCCATTCGTGCATGAAAGTCGGCCGAGACTGCTAGCGCTCAAGCGCGCTTCTGTTCCGCCATTCCGCAACCGCTTTTTCCACGAAAGCCGTGTACTCGGACCGGAAACGGGACACGGAGAACTGCTCGGCATGTTTCCTGATAGCGACCGGATCAAACCGACCGCAGGCGGATTCAAACGCATCGACGGCAGCGAGCAGTGACTCGACGGATTGCTCACCAAAAAACACCCCCGTCGGCCGCTCGGCCATTCCGAGCCCTATTACAGTCTCCCGCGCACCACCCTTGCCATAAGCAATCACCGGCGTTCCGCATGCCTGCGCTTCAACCGGAAGAATGCCGAAATCTTCCTCCGCCGCGAATACAAAGGCCTTGGCATGCTGCAAGTGCTCACGCAAGACGGCGAAGGGCTGATGGCCCAAAAGCTCCACATTCGGGCCAGCCAGCTGGCGTATCTTGTGAGCTTCCAAGCCATCGCCGATCACAACCAGGCGCCGTTCCGGGGTGGTGGAAAATGCCTCCACGATCAGGTCCATCCGCTTGTAGGGGACCATGCGCGAGGCGGTCACATAATAGTCAGCTTTTTCCGTCTGCAGGGTGAAAGCATCCACATCCACAGGAGGATAGATTACCGATGAATCCCGCCCGTAGACACGCTGGATACGCCGTCGGATGAAGCCGGAAATCGCAATGAACTCATCAACACCCAGAGACGTGCGCACATCCCAGAGACGCAAGCGATGCAAGCCATACCTGGCCACCCATCCGAGCCAACGGCTATCCAGGCCGGTTTCGCGCAAATACTGGTATTGAAGGTCCCAGGCGTAGCGCATGGGTGAACATACGGTACTCACGTGTAACTGATCCGGCCCCACGATGACGCCCTTGGCCATGGCATGACTGTTGGAAAGGATCAGATCGTAACCGGACAGATCGAACTGCTCGACCGCCAGCGGCATGAGCGTTAAGTAGTTACGAAAGTGTTTTCTGGCAAAGGGCAGGTTCTGGATGAATGAAGTGACCGGGCGTTTGCCCTGTAAAAATGCCCGCTCCGCCTCGGGCACAAAATCCACCACGGCAAACACATCCGCCTCGGGAAAACAGGCAATAATCTGCTCGAGAATCCGCTCCGAACCCGCATAGGTGGAGAGCCATTCAGCAATAATTGCAATTTTCACGAGCTGTCAGGATGTTGATCAAACGCGTCACAGTGGAGTCATCAAAAATCCTTATCTTCCCACAAGAGTGGATCGGGCTGAATTTTGCGAAGCCATTGCCCTGATCAAGCGCGCTGATGGAATAGATACGCACGGCACATCCCGCTTTTCAAGCCGTGCCGCTTCATTTCCTGGCAGACAAAGCCATCCCGCGCATCACCCGCTCAGCTACCCGGTCCCAGTCAAACAGCCCCGCCCGCCGCAGCCCGCGTGCGCGCAGGTCTGATAAAAGTCCCTCATCCCGGAGGCCACGCAGTCCCTCCACGAAGCTCTCCTGATCCTCCGGGTCAAAGTACCCGACCGCATCGCCGCCGGCTTCCGGCAGGGAGGTGCGATTGCTGGAGAGTACCGGCGTACCGCAAGCCATGGCCTCGATGACTGGCAAGCCAAAGCCTTCATGGAGCGACGGCATGATCAGCGCATGCGCGGTTCGGTAGAGTGACGGCAAATCCTTTTCTGGAACCAGCCCAAGGGGTTTAACCCTATCCCGCAGATACGCCCGATCAATGGCCTGAGCGACGGAAGCAGTCAACTCGCCCGTTAGCAACAGGTCAAAATCCCCACCCAGACCACTGGCCGCGAAAGCCTGAACCAGAGCTTCCACATTCTTATGCGGTTTCTGGTTACCGACATACAAAAGGTAAGGCCGGTCATGCGCCCAGAGCGGGCCCTCCGGGTGGAAGGCGGGTCCAACCCCATGGCCTGTCAGGACAATCCTATCGGCATCCACGCCGGACCATTCAGCAATGCGCTGGCGCGCGTACTCGGATCCCGTAAAAACCACATCCGCGTTATGTACGGCAGGTTTGACCACCAGATGGTAATAAGCTTGCTTGGCGGGCGAGCGCTCCTGTCGCACATCCAGGTGAATCAAGTCATGCACGGTGAGCGAAAAGGGGCAGGGCCTGCCGAGCGGCGCATTGAACCCCGGCGAAAAGAAATGTGCAGGCTTCAGCGCCGTCAGATAACGCCAGAGCCGCAACGGGTCCGTCAATCCCAAGGGCTTGCCGCCCAAATCGATGGCTGTCATGGAACACCGCGTGGACACTTCGGCGGCAAAGCGGCCAATGCCGTGCGGGCCTAGCCAGCGGGCATCGTAAGCAATGATCACTGAAGATCCTGTCCGCGATTATCTTCAGACCAGCCGCGCATAAGCCGACACGGTTTCGTTCACGGTGCGCTTCCAGGTGAACTGTTGGGATTGAGCCAATCCCATCGCAGCGCGGTTACTGCACTCGCTATTATTCATGAGAAGGGCCAGAACCCCCTCGCGGATGGACTCGACATCCAGCGGGTCCACATAGCGGACGGCTTGACCCCCCACTTCAGGC
>JAJRDJ010000388.1 GCA_028678445.1 Methylococcaceae bacterium | reverse complement strand
GTGAGCCCCGCGCCGTTCGACGGGACAGTCCTGAAAAGCGCGCCACCCGAGGATTTCAACGCTAGGAATTTCCTGCCAGACACCGTCAAGAGGCTCAAAGGCGATCCGGATGCGACATTGAGTCCGGAGACTACACGCGCGATGATCGCTGCCTACGACGAGTGCATACAGTACGTGGATGACGGCTTGGGAAGAGTCTTCGAGGCGTTGAAGCAGCGTGGCTTGTACGACAACACTTTGATCATCATCACGGCTGATCATGGCGAAGAGTTCATGGAGCACGGCTTGATCGGACATGGCGAGTCCTTGTATGACGAGCTGATTCACGTGCCACTGATTGTAAAGTTCCCGTGTCCTGGGCCTCACTGTGCTCCACGCACGGTGACCAGTCAGGTCGAACTGGTGGACATATTTCCGACGGTGATGGACGCGATTGGCGTTGAACCGCCCGATGGCTTGGTCGGAACGAAACTGAGTGAGCCAGGTCCGGTTTCGCGGGTTGCATACAGCGAGCTGGCGCCTCGCATTGCACTGCGCACGTCGGACTGGAAGTGGGTCTACGACGAGAAAGAGGATTCCGGCCGGCTGTTCAATCTGGGAGACGATCCCGGCGAAATCAACGACCTTGCCAGCCTCGAACCTGCCGTTCGAGACCTCCTGTCGACGCGCCTGCTGGATTTTTCCGCTACTCGCAAACCAGGGATTGTTGCAAATGGTAAAGCAATCGTGGCCGATGAAACGATGCTCGAGAACCTCAAGGCGCTCGGTTACGTCAAGTAGCATTTCAATGAAGTTGTTGCTGGCTTGCGCGCTAGTTGGCTTTTCCGTGATCTTGAGCGGTTGCTCCGGAGAGAAAGCACCGCAGTCGCCGGTGGCCCAGAGCAAGAAGATGATCGTGCTCGGCGTGGACGGGATGGATCCGCGTCTATTGCAGGAAATGCTTGATAGCGGCGAGCTGCCGAATTTCAAGCGGCTGGTTGACTCAGGCGGCTTTCAGCAGCTGGGAACCAGCAGTCCTCCGCAGAGTCCGGTCGCATGGTCGAATTTCATTACTGGAATGAATCCCGGCGGACACGGGCTCTTCGATTTCCTGGCCCTCGATCGTTCGACCATGAAACCTTATCTATCGTCCTCGACTGTTCGAGCCCCGAGCCGGGAACCATTGGAGTTGGGGGACTGGCGCTTGCCGCTTGGGAGCGCGCAGACAGTCTTGCTTCGGAAGGGGACGGCGTTCTGGGAATTGCTGGAAAGGGCGGGGGTGAATACCACGATTGTTCGCATGCCTGCCAACTATCCGCCGGTGCCTACCCGTGGCGATTCTCTGTCCGGCATGGGCACGCCGGATATGCGGGGTACGTCGGGAACTTTCATGTTCTTCTCGACTAACCCGGCATTTGCACCCGGTGAGGTTTCAGGCGGCGACTTGCGACGCTTTGAAGTGCAGGGTGATCGATTGGTCGCGAGGATAATTGGCCCGCCAAACGAACTTCGCCGCGGATCTCCTGCGCTAAGCGCGACACTGGAAGTCGTTCCGGATCCTGACGATGAAGTCGTGGTCGTCCGGGGCGGTGATCGGGAATTGCGCGTGCGGGCAAACGAGTGGACTCAATGGATCCCCCTGGAAATCCAGCTGCTTCCCGGTCTGCCGAAGGTGCATGGCATGGTGCGCTTGTACGTGAAGAGCGCGCACCCGGAAACAGAAATCTACGTCTCTCCGGTAGACATAGATCCACGGCAACCGGCAATCGTGATTTCCAGTCCCGACGACTATTCCGCGCGGATCGCTGAAGCCGTTGGACCTTTCTATACGGAAGAGATGCCCGAGGAAACGAAGGCACTGTCCGCACATGTCCTTTCACCCGCCGAATTCCTCGCCCAGACCGAGATAGTCCTCGAGGAATCAAGACGCATGCTTGATTTCGAACTGGGGCGATTCGCTGCGAGGCAAGGCGCTGCGTTCCTGTTCTTCTACATCGGCAGCGTGGACCAGCGGCATCACATGATGGGTCGACATATCGACAAGTATCATCCGTCGTTTTCAGCTCACGTGCAGGCGCAGGTGAGCGAATCAATGCGATCGACATATCGGCAAGTCGATGACTTGCTCGGGACCGTGCTCGGTAAAGTGGGGCCTGACGTCGCAGTCGTCATCATGTCGGATCATGGATTCTCGCGCTTTTATCGTCAGGCACACTTGAACGCATGGCTGCGGGATGCCGGGTATCTCTTCCTGAAGAACGAGAAGGACAACCCCCCGGAGGAGTGGTTGTCGAATATTGACTGGTCTCGCACCAGGGCATTTTCGATCGGCCTGAATTCCCTCTATATCAATGTCGCCGGTCGGGAGAAGTTCGGTATCGTCCCGGCAACCGAGCGCCTGAACCTGGCCAGGGAAATCGCAGGGCGATTGCGGACTTGGACGGATGAGTCCAATGGACAACCTGTGGTAACCCGTCCAAGTCTGCGCGAGGAGATTTATCGTGGCCCATACCTTGCCGAAGCACCCGACATCATCGTCGGGTATGGGAACGGGTATCGTGGTTCATGGGCCACAAGCAAGGGGCAAACCGCCGCCATTCTGCTGGAAGACAATGTGGACGAATGGAGTGCAGACCACTGCGTCGATCCGGACATTGTTCCTGGCGTATTGGTCAGCAATCTGAAGCTCACGACTGCGAAGCCGCAGCTAACCGACCTTACGGTTGGTGTGCTTGGATATTTCGGCGTCGAGCGCGATCCGGCCATGCGAGGAATCGCGCCATTCTGAGATCGGAGGGAATTTGGTCGTCGTACCTCGGTCGTTATGACTACGAACTCAACGCCAGCATTGTCCCGGAAACCGACACAGGCCTGGAGTTCGGGGTCGACGCGAGGACGGGCCAACGCGCTATCAGCGCCGCCAAGTCAGTGGAGCGCGTCCTGAAGTTGCCGGGATCGGCTCTGGTCGTTCTCGAGGAAGAGAAGATCTTTAAGGCCAGGGGCGTTCCAGCGGATGCTGTCGCGGTCATACAGTCCCGCTGCCGCTCGGTGGCTCTATCTGGAACGACTGGGATTCGGGCTTGACTTTGCCCCCGACGAGATGCCGCGCCGTGAGCGTGTGAGGGGATACTCGTCGCGTC
>JAJRDJ010000387.1 GCA_028678445.1 Methylococcaceae bacterium | reverse complement strand
TTTTTCTGGCTGCATGGAATCGGGCTATGCCGCGACCCTCGCCGAGATACTGGCCGAACGGGTGCCTGAGTCCAAACTGGCCGGCACCCGCCCGCGGCAGGTCAACGTGCTGGCCGGGCCGATGCTGACCTCCGGAGACATCGAGCATCTCCGCGACATTATCGAATGCTTCGGCCTACGCCCGGTGTTCGTTCCGGATGTGTCGGATTCACTGGACGGGCATCTGACCGATGCGGATTTCAGCCCCATCACCGTGGGCGGGACCCCATTGGCCGAGCTGCAATCCCTGGGCGAGGCGGCCGCCACCCTGATGGTGGGCGCCTCACTGAAGAAAGCGGCCGATAGGCTTGAGCAGCGCACCCGGGTGCCGTGTCATCGCTTCGAACATTTATACGGACTCCACGCCACCGATGACCTGGTGCTGGCGCTGAGTCAAATCAGCGGCCTGCCGGTCCCGCCGCGATTGGAGCGCCAGCGGGCGCAGCTGCAGGACGCCATGGTGGACACCCATTTCATGCTGGGATTTCTGCGGGTCGCGATTGCCGCCGATCCGGATCAACTCAATGCCTTCGCGCACCTGGTGCGGGAAATGGGCGGTACCACGGTAGCCGCCGTGGCGGCGGGCGACGGTCCGGCGCTGGCCAGCCTGCCGGTAGCCTCAGTGAAGATCGGCGATCTGGAAGACCTGGCGCACCTGGCCCGGGAGGCCGGGGCTGAACTCATCATCGGCAATTCCCATGCGGTGCAGACCGCCGAGCAATTGGGCGTGCCGATCTTGCGCTGCGGCTTTCCGCTTTACGACGTGGTGGGTGGGTATCAGAAGACCTTCATCGGCTACGCCGGGGCACGCCAGACGCTCTTTGATTTATCCAACCTGGCCCTGTCCCACCACTCCGCTCACGAGGTGCCGATGTATCGCTCCATTTACGGACAAAAGCCGGCCAGTGAATTCGTTCCGCAAACTTTGGAGGTATCCGCTCATGGCGCTCATCCGCAGCCTGCGCATTGTTGAAACCGCGAGCGTGCCCATGGAAACCGCCCTTAAAGTCGCGTTTTGCTCGGATGACATGAAAGTCGTCAACCAGCATTTCGGCTCGGCGAAAACCTTCGTCATCTACGCGGTCGATCGCCAGCATAGCGAACTGCTGGAGGTGGCGGAATTCGGCGCGCCTAAAGAGGAAGGCAACAACGAGGACCGCCTGGCGAACAAGATCGCCCAGCTCGAGGGTTGTGCGGCGATCTACTGCGAGGCGGTGGGGGCCTCCGCGATACGCCAGCTCATGGCCGCCGGTATCCAGCCAGTCAAGGTGAACCGGGACAGTCAGATCAGCGAGTTGCTGGAAGATTTTCAGAATGAACTGCGCACCGGTCCGGCAGCCTGGGTCGCCAACGCGCTGGCCCGGCAGGGCCAAAGCGACCCGGAAATATTCGCCCGGCTGGAGGCCGACGGCTGGGAGGAATGAGCACCGCCGCGGAAACCAGCCGGCACGTGCCGGGCATGACGGCAGGCATCAGAAGCCGGATTGGCGCCTGCGGTTTCCGGATGTCAGACCTATTTGATTAACCCTTCAGGAGCTTTATTACCATGTCCAGTGTTGCCTTAGCCCTCACCTCCGAGGACGAAACCGAACTACAGGCTGAATTCGTCAAGGAAATCGGCAAACAACTCCGCGCCATCGATACCTACGACACCTACCAGGGCTGGACGGATGCCCAGGTGCTCGACCCTTTGATTCTCACCAAGGAACGCAAACGGGAGATTCCCATTATCGGTGACCCGGACGACATCACCATTGCCCGCGTCAAGGCGTTTTACAACGCCATCGCCTCCCTGATCGAAAAGAAATCCCAATTGATGGCGGTACCGGTCATCAATCTGACCCATGAGGGATTTGGGCGGGCTTTCGTGATCGTCGGCAAGCTGATCGTGGTCGACAAAACCTTGCGGGACGTGCATCGCTTCGGCTTCCCCTCGTTTGCCAGGTTGAACGAGGAAGGCGACAAGGCCATTCAGAAGGCGCTCGAACTCATCGAGGCCTATCCCGAAGTGGCTAACCTTTGATCCGACTGAAGCAGAGGACCCCCCATGACTCCCGACGAACTGCAAGCCCTGGAAAAACAGGTCGCCAAAGCCAAGCGCATCGCCAGCGACTGGGCGTCCAAGATGCATGATCTGGTCGAGGACCGCCTGCCGGCGGCCTACGCGGAGATACCCGAACTCGCCGAGTCCACCCTCGCCGCCTGCAAGGCCTGGGCGGAAGCCAACACGCGCTTGAAAGCGGCCAAAAAGTCGCTGGAGAGCTGACTCCCCGCGCCATCTGGAGAACCACACCATGAGCCAAACCATCACCGGACTGACAGCGGGCGGTGCCCTATGGACACCGGCCTTCGTCCAAGCCATTGCCCAGGAGCGCTGCATCGGCTGTGGCCGCTGCTTCAAGGTCTGTCCCCGGAACGTCTTCGACCTCGTCGATCGCGCCGATATTCTGGCGGATGATGACATCGACGATTACGACGATCTGGACGACGACAACGCCCAGGTCATGAACATCGCCAATGCGCTCGACTGCATCGGCTGCGAGGCCTGCTCGCGGGTCTGCCCGAAGGACTGCTTCACCCATTCCACCTTGCCACTCGCCGCCTGAGGAAGCCACGCCATGCCCAGACCCTTGAAACATGTGTTCGTCTGCGTCCAGCGCCGGGCGGAAGGTCATCCGCGCGGTTCCTGCGCGCAGACTGGCGGCGATGAGGTCATGAACACCTTCCTCGGCGAGATTCAGCAGCGCGCCCTGTTTGACAGGATCGCCATCACCAATACCGGCTGCCTCGGACCCTGCGGCTTCGGCACCAGTGTCCTGGTCTACCCGGAAGGCGTGATGTACGGCAAGGTGACCAAGGACGATGTGCCCGCCATCATCGAGGAACACCTGCTCGGTGACGTCCCGGTGGAGCGGCTCAGGGTTCCGCCGGACGTATGGAGCTGAAATGAACCCCGTGACTACCTGCCGGTGAAGCCAACGTGAGTCCGAACGACTACCGCGTACTGGGAGAAGCTATTTGTGGGCGACTGGCAACAGAAATTGGCAAACTGGGTTTCCCCGAGGCCAGCCTCCCGCCTTTACCCGTGTTCAGCCAGGCTGAATGGACCCGCGCCAAGGACCCATTCAGCGGGCTGGATAGCACAGTGGGACTCTGGAAAAGCGCGCGGGGCGCGCGTATCGGCGAGATCAAGTTCCACGGCGATGGCAGCTTTTATGCAGAATACGATGTGGCTCTTGCCCATCCCATGCATCCGCAAAGCTGGTTCGTGGAGGCTGTGGTTGCCTGGGGCCGTGACGACCTCATCAAAACAGAAGTCCGCCTGTTACCGGCGCTGGGGGCTTGAAACGAGTCTCTCAGCATTGGTCGGGTTTAGTGCGCGGCTTGCCCTACTCGCCTCTGGTATGGGCTTTGACGCGCACCGTAACCCGACGAACCGCCCCGTGTCGGGTTACGGCGCACTTGAAACGTCTCGGTAAAGCACAGTGCTGCTGGTGTGCACCTAACCCGACCTACACCCTTGAAATGCGCCGCTGCCGATCAGCCATTATGGGTCCGGGGGCGGGCGTCTTGTCCGCCAGCTAGCCATCGAATTGGCCCCTCCACCACCCACAACAGATACCCCATCGCATGGCCAGCCCTTTTGAAATCTACGACCTGCTGGAGGATTATGCCGCCGGGCCGGAAGCCGTCCGCGAAGTCATCATCGGGCTGGTCTGGACCTATTGCGAGGCCGAGGCGATCGGCCTCGCCATGAGCCCCGGCATCCCCACCCGCACCCTGCCTTGGGCCGGGAGCCTGCGGGGCCGCCCGCTCGCCGAGCTGGCGCGTTGGGTCCGCTCATTCGAGCCGTACCCGGCCACGCTCGGCATGGCGGCGGTCAATGCCGCCATCAATCACCGCCACTCCCTGCCCGAGGGGGTAAGGCTACCGGCGGGACTTAATGGCAATCTGGCTGTCTTCGAGCATTTCCTGCCGCTGATCCGGGATAAAAAAACCGTGGTGATTGGCCGCTATCCCGGCCTCGATGAGTTCATCAGGACTAACGCGCTCGACATCATGGTGCTGGAGCGTCAACCCGGACCCGGCGATGTGACCGACGCGGCGAGCGAATATCTGCTGCCGGAGGCGGAGTGGGTATTCCTGACAGCCAGTTCCATCCCCAACAAAACCTTTCCCCGGCTCGCGGAACTCTCCCGCGCTGCCACCACCGTGCTGATGGGCCCTACCCTGCCCTGGCTGCCCGATCTTCACCATTTCGGCATCGATTACCTGGCAGGCGTGGAAATGGCTGATCGGGCCGAGGCGCGGTCGATCGTCGCCGAAGGGGGCGGGGTGCGCCTGTTTGAGGGGGCCGTCCGGTACCGGGTAGCGCCCTTGAGCTCTGCTCCCGCCGGGGATTGGTCGAAACAACTGATCGCCCGCACCGCCAGCGAGAAGGACCGGCTCACCCGCGCCATGGATGACTGGTACGGACGCGGTGCAACGCTCCGATTTCCGCAGCTCGCCGAACTGGAAGCCACGCAGCGCGCACTGTCCCGCCTTGACACCTGTTACCAACGGCTTTGGGAGGCACGGCAGCATGGCCACTGAACCTGAGAGCTGGGCCATAACCGCCCGGCTGATTCTCTATCACTCGCAGAGCACGAGCGCCAGAACCCTGTTTCTGCGCCATGCCACGGGCAGCGTCATCGCACCGGAACCTTTGCCATTTTTGTCCAGGGTGCTGGACGAAACGGGGCAGGATACCGGCCCCTTTCGGGGCTTCCTGCACACCTCCAGCGTGGCCCTTGACTACTGCACAAAGCGGGGGTTGACCGCTTCGCTCTTGCAG
>JAJRDJ010000386.1 GCA_028678445.1 Methylococcaceae bacterium | reverse complement strand
TGCAAAAGCTGTGGGGGCGGATTTCGTATAACCCTGCGATCTCCGACGATTTCTTCAAGAAGCACCTTGCGGCAAGGTTTCCCGAAGTGCCGGCAGACAAGCTTTTCGAGGCATGGAGCAGTGCCTCGGGAGCGATCAGGCGGGCCAACGAACAGGTCACCGGCAAATGGCAGTTCGACGCCGATTTTTGGCCCGAGATGTGGACCGGCGACATGTGGCAGGGACGGGAAGGCCGCCACTTCTCCGTGAAGGACACCAGGGAAGCGACACCCTTTGCGGGTTCCAGCCTCGCTTCCCTTCGTGAGACCGCAGAAGGAAAAGTCGGTAAAAAGGTTTCCGCCTGGGAGAATATCAAGAAGATTGATGCGCTTTCGGCCAGGGCCCTGGAAATACTCGCAACTTTGAAGCCCGGTGAAAATGTCGATTTGCAACTTACCCTGAAGGATCTGGCCGCTCAGGGACATTTGGGTCAGTACAACGCCCAAAAGTTTCGTGCGGTAATCTACGATTTGCAGGGTGAAAAAGAAAAGGCAAGACTGGCGATGGGCAAGGCTTATGCGGCCTGGCGCCGATACACCGACCTGATGGATGCGCTCTACATCGGCGTGGACATGCAACGGAACCGCGGCTTCACCGACTGGCACGCCCACGACAAAGCCGTCCTGCAAGACTACCTCGACCTCGGCGGGATAGGCGAGCCCGTCTGGCAGGAGCGGAAATGACCCCACCCAGAGACGAGAGCAACGGATGAACTGAAAATGAATGCATTCTTAGATGAGGCTTGTCGTGGCAGTGCCCTGAGATCGAGAGGCATTGGCCGCATCCTTCGAACAGGCGTCCGTTCGGGATGGTTGGGCGAGCTGAACAGTTACCTGAACAAACTCGTTGCATATTCTGTGCTTCTGAAACTCGCGCTTGTCGTGGTTGCCTCAGGTGTCGCGCTCGCCGGCGAAAAGCGTGTGGAAGCGGAGCATATGAGGTTGGCAAATTATCAGGTGGATACCAGTGAAACCGCCACTTTTATAAAGCTCAGTGGTCCAACCGGCGTTGCGACCTTCAATTTCGATCTGCCTCCTGGAAGGTATGATATTGATGCTCGCTACTTGTCGGAAAAAGCGGGCCAAAACACCTATGCCCTGTATCTAAACGGTGTTCAGATTATTTCGTGGTTGGGCAAAGATCGGGATGATCAGTGGCACCTGATGAGTGAGCAGAAATGGCATGCGCCGAGGAATGTCGCGCTCAACAAGGGTGACGAGATAAGGGTGGAGGCGCTATCGGGCACCGGATCATTGGCGGTGCTCGATTACCTCGAATTCTCCGAATCCAAGCGGTCTGATTCGAGGATCAGGCAGAATCTGGTCACGATTTTTCCCGAAGAATATGAGCGCGCCATCCGCAATCCGCTCAAGGGATTCAGATCATCTCTCGGTGGGGAGCATGAATATGGAACGCTCATCAAGACCTACTTCAAATGGAATGAACTGGAAAAGTCGGAATGTGATGGAGTGGATAGTATCAAGGCAGCCTGCGACGCCAGGTGGCATGGTTGTGAACAGAAAAACATCAAGCTCATACCCCGTGTTTATCTGGCTTGGCCTCGCCGGGAAAGTGGCTGGCCCGCCGATATGAAAGAAGGGGATTTCACCAGCGACCGATTCAAGCAGAGAGTGATCGCCCTGATCAAGAAGCTGGGCAAAGCATGGGACAATGATTCTCGCGTTGCCTTCGTGGAAATGGGACTTATCGGCCAATGGGGGGAAATGGAGTGGCCCGATACGTCGGATGAAATCAAGGCTGCCATGGCGGCTCAATTTGCCGCTTCATTTCAAAACAAGCTGGTCATGGTGAGATGGCCAAATACATATAATGATGACATTTACAACTTCGGCTACTTTTGGGATTCATGGGCGCATCACGACCAAAGGTATTATGGATTTCACCTGATGAATCCCTCGCCCAGATGGAAAACCGCGGTCATTGGCGGAGAGGTCGCCTACAATTGGGGCAACTCAAACATTCAGCCCGGCAAAAGTCCTGACGAATCCTTGTCGAAACCGGTCCATAGGGATTATGTCCTGGACGAAATCAGAAGTCTGCATGGGAATCATGTGGGCTGGATTTCATCCTACGATCACGGCAATGAAAGTGTCCGGGCGGGCGCCGAACTTGTTCAGCGAGCCCTGGGCTATCGTTTTGTCATCTCCGAAGTAACCTATCCCAAGAGGATAGATACGGATGCCGCGTTTACGGTTTCTTTTAAGGTCAAGAACACCGGCTCTTCTCCGTTCTATTACAATTGGCCCGTGGAGGTCAGTCTGCTTGATGCGAACACGAAGCAGCCGGTTTGGAAGGGCAGCTATACGAATTTGGATATTAGAAATTGGATGCCCGGAGACAAATGGGACGCTGGGAATGATACCTACGCCATTCCTCCGGAACTTTACACCGCAAGCCAGTCCTTTGTTCTATCGGGAGTCTCTTCGGGTTCGTATATTGTTGCTCTTGCCATTTTGGATCCGGCAGGGGGGCGTCCCAGCGCGAGGTTCGCCATCAAGAACTATTACCATGGTGGAAGGCACCCGGTGGGGAGAGTCGGGGTCAATCAAGAAGTGGATTCATTCTCCGTTTCAGGATTTGATGACGTTCAAAGTGACAAATCGTTGTCGTACGACAAGGTGGTGAATTGATATCACTGAAACCAATGGCCGGCGCTTCGAGGACCTGAGTGTCAAACTCGTGCTCCGTGTGTTGCTGGACTGGAACGATGGGACGGGATCAAAGAAGGACCCGCAACAGCATTGGCCTGCTGACTTGCACGCCTTCGAACTCTCCAATACCCTGCTCAAAGCGGTGAAAAAAGCATGCTCACTATTGCCTTGCCAAGTTTAAAAACCCGCCTATGACCTGGTCACAAAACTACACTCCCCTGGCAGATAGCATTGGTCTCTCGGCGCTCGTGGCCGCGCTGCCGGTCGTCACTGTCCTGGCGTTGCTTGCGTTCTGGCACATGCGCGCCCATTTCGCTGCACTGGCCGGTCTGATGCTGGCTGCCGTCATTGCCGTGGGGGTTTACGGCATGCCCGCCAAGATGGCCGCCGCCGCCGCTGGCTACGGCGCCGCGTTCGGACTTTTCCCGATCGGCTGGATCGTGCTCAATGCTCTCTTCATCTACGGCATTTCAGTCGAAACGGGCGGTTTCAAGGTTTTGCAGAATCGAATGTCGAACATCTCTGCAGACCGCCGGATTCAGGCGCTGATGATCGCCTTCGCCTTTGGCGCGTTCATCGAGGGATTCGCCGGTTTTGGCGCTCCGGTGGCCATCACCGGGGCGCTGATGATCGGTCTGGGCTTCCGACCGCTCGACGCCGCCGTGCTGGCGCTGATCGGCAATACCGCGCCGGTGGCCTATGGCTCCGTCGGCGTCCCAATCGTCATGTTGGCCAAGGTGACAGGCATTGACGAATTAACCTTGAGCGCCATGGTGGGACGGCAGTTGGCGCCGTTTGCATTCCTGGTGCCCTTCTGGCTGGTAGCCGCCCAATCTGGCATGCGCGGCATGCGCGGCGTGTGGCCGGCATGCTTTGTGTCGGGCGCGGCCTTCGCCGTGGCACAGTTTCTCGTAAGCAACTACCACGGCCCGCAACTGGTCGGTGCCGCCGGCGGCTTGAG
>JAJRDJ010000064.1 GCA_028678445.1 Methylococcaceae bacterium | reverse complement strand
CTGATCTGAATAGCATTCAGACCAGACCGAAGGGCAAACGGCGGTAGACTTTTGCACCGCCACGACCAGACCATCCGGCCGTTTCAGGGGGATATTTTTGCTCCGCCGCTTACAAAAGGGCATAGATGAATTTCTCTGTAGGCCACGGCTGGCAAGGGTTTGAGCAGTTTTTGTGTACCTTTTGAATCGGCCATTTTGAAAAGGTACACACTGGGGTACACAGGAATCATGATATGCACTGCATCATTTGGCATCAATCAGAAAAGCGAAAGCCCCGGCTGGCGGGGCTTTCAGGGCATTCCGTGAGCCTTATGGCATCACATGGATATGCAATTCCGCATCACAGGCTGTAGTACATGTCGTATTCGACCGGATGGGTACTCATCCGCAGGCGGGTGACTTCTTCCATCTTCAGGCCGATATAGGCATCGATCGTGTCATTGGTAAAGACGCCGCCACGGGTGAGGAACTCGCGATCCGCGTCCAGTGCATCCAGCGCCAGGTCGAAGGCATGAGCCACTTGCGGGATGGCTTTTTCTTCCTCGGGTGGCAGGTCGTACAGATCCTTGTCCATCGCATCGCCGGGATGGATCTTGTTCTGGATGCCATCGAGCCCTGCCATGAGCATGGCCGCGAAGGCCAGGTAAGGGTTGGCGGTGGAGTCGGGGAAGCGGATCTCGATGCGCCGCCCCTTGGGATTCTGGACATAGGGCACACGAATCGACGCCGAGCGGTTGCGTGCCGAGTAGGCCAGCATGACCGGTGCTTCGAAGCCCGGCACCAAGCGCTTGTAGCTATTGGTGGAGGCGTTGCAGAAAGCATTCAGCGCCTTGGCATGCTTGATGATGCCGCCGATGTAGTACAGCGCGGTCTCGGACAGGCCGCCGTAGAGGTCGCCGGTAAAGAGGTTCTTGCCATCCTTTGCCAGTGACTGATGCACGTGCATGCCGCTACCGTTGTCACCGACCAGGGGTTTGGGCATGAAGGTAGCGGTTTTGCCAAAGGCATGGGCGACGTTCTGGATGACGTACTTGAGAATCTGCACTTCGTCGGCCTTCTTGACAAGTGTGCCGAACTTCACGCCAATTTCGCACTGACCGGCGGTTGCCACCTCGTGATGATGGACCTCGACCACGATGCCCATATCCTCCAGCGTGTTACACATGGCGGAGCGGAGGTCCTGCAGGGAATCAACCGGCGGTACCGGGAAGTAGCCGCCCTTGACGCCAGGCCGGTGGCCGATGTTGCCATCTTCGTAAACCTTTTCGGAGTTCCAGCCGGCTTCCTCGGAATCGACCTTGTAAAAGGAACCCTGCATGGAAGATCCCCACCGCACGTCGTCGAACACGAAGAATTCATTTTCCGGCCCGAAGAGTGCGGTATCGGCAATGCCAGTGGACTTCAGATACGATTCCGCCCGCTTGGCGATGGAGCGGGGGTCGCGATCATAGCCCTGCATGTCGGAGGGCTCGATGATGTCGCAGCGCAGGTTCAGGGTCGCATCGTCAAAGAAGGGATCGATCACCGCCGTGGTGGGATCGGGCAGCAGGATCATGTCGGATTCGTTGATATGCTTCCAGCCCGAGATGGAGGACCCATCGAACATCTTGCCGTCTTCGAAGATATCCTCGTCCACGGTGCTGGCCGGGATGGTGACATGCTGTTCCTTGCCACGGGTGTCGGTGAAGCGGAGGTCCACATAGCGGACTTCGTTTTCCTTGATTTGTTTCAGTACGTCTTTAGGCGTCATTCTCAGTCACTCCTCGCAGGTTGTCAGAATTCAGTAAAAGGCTCGTTTTCTTGGTTTCAGCAAGCTTGATGCCAACATTGAATGTGTGGGACTGGCTATATCCTTAGTCTGAAGCGTATTAAATCATGCACCATACTGGATTTTAATGCACAACTAAAGTGCACATTTACTTCAAAAACCCCCGTATGGCCGCGACGCCCTGTGCGCCCCGTTGCTTCGCCATCGCCAGGTGTGAGTAATCCAGCCCACCCAAGGCATACACGGGCAGCTTGGCCGCCTCCAACAATCCGGCAAAGGCGTCCCAGCCCATGGGTGCAGCCTCGGGATGGGTGGCGGTCGCCGCGACCGGCCCCAATACTGCGAAGTCAACTCCCATGATAGCGGCCTGCTTCAGTTGCATGCCGTCATGACAGGAGGCGGCCAGCCAGTATTTCCGGTCGAGAGGCCGGGCCCGCAGTTTCATCAATTCATCGGAGCGTAGATGCAACCCCCCTGCGCCTATTTCAGCCACTCGCTCCGGCGGGCCGTCAATCAACAGGGTGATGCCGCTGGCGGCACAAAATCCGGCGGCCTGCCTGGCCATTGATAGGTATCGGTCCCGGCCGAGTCGGGAGGCGCGCAACCGAACAAGGTCGATGCCACGGTCCGCATATTTGCAAAGCCGGTCCATCAATACCCCGGCATCGTCGGTCGGCGTATCGAGGATGGCGTAACGATCCGGCAACCGGGCCGCTGTCACGATGGGCCGATTGGCCTCGGGAAACGCTAGCCCAGCGAGTTCCTCCCTCGGCACCCAACGGATAGGCTGGCCCTGCCGGCCCAGTGGCTCGCCTTCGTAGCGATCAACCCGGAAGACGTGCAAGAGTACCCGCCGGTCGGGGTAATCATGCCGCAAGGTGATGAGCGGCGCGGCCCCCGTCACCCTTATGCCGAGTTCCTCCTGAAGCTCCCGACGCAGGGCCTCTAGTGAGGTCTCACTGGGCTCCAGCTTGCCGCCCGGGAATTCGAAGAGCCCTCCCTGATGGACATGATCCGGGCGGCGCGCGATCAGGACTTCTCGGTTGGCGCTGACTATAACGCCAACGGCCACCTCGAGAACGCCGGTTCCGGCCTTACTCATGAGGGTGGCGACTGGTCTTTGACCTGGCAAGCATCAGACGGGAAGCCAGCTGATTCAGGTCCGGCTACCCTTCACGGGCACGCTCGAATCGCCGAGACCAAGGGACATTCACGTCCGGTATTCGGCATTGATGCGCACATAGTCATAGGAAAAATCGCAGGTCAGCACGGTTTCCTCGGCCGCACCGCGCCCGAGTTGCACCCTGACGAGAATGTCGTCCCTAGCCATGACCCTGGCGCCATCCTCTTCGGTATAAGACCTGGCCCGCCCACCCCGGTCGACAATCAGGACATCGCCCAACCAGATCGAAACCCGGCTGATGTCCAGCCCCACGCAACCCGCGCGACCGACAGCGGCGAGGATACGGCCCCAGTTGGGATCACTCGCAAAAAACGCCGTCTTGACCAAGGGGGAGTGAGCGATGGTTTTCGCAACGGTGTGCGCTTCCTCTGCATCGGCCGCCTGTTCCACCCTGATGCGCATGAGCTTTGTCGCCCCTTCGCCGTCACGTACGATGGCTTCGGCCAAGTCCGCGCACACCGCATGAACAGCCGCCTCGAACGTTTCAAAGTCCGGAGTGCTGGGCCGCAGCGGCACTGCGCTGGCGGCTCCGGACGCCAACAGCACGCAGGCATCATTGGTGGAGGTATCGCCATCGACGGTGATACGGTTGAAACTCCGGTTAACCGCCCGAGCGAGCACCGCCTGCAGATCAGCCGGTTCAACCCGGGCATCCGTCGCCAGAAAGGCGAGCATGGTCGCCATATCGGGATGGATCATGCCGGAACCCTTGGCGATACCTGTCACTGAGAGGATTTCGGCCCCCGTCTTGCAGCTATGGCTAGCGATCTTCGGGCGCGTATCGGTAGTCATAATGGCGCGCGCGGCGTGTTGCCAGCCCGCCTCGTCCAGCGCCGCCAGTGCCCCGGGCAATGCCGCTGCGATTTTATCGACCGGCAGGAACTCGCCAATCACGCCAGTTGAAAACGGTAGTACCTGTCCGGGATTAGCGCCGACCAGATGGGCCAGCAACTCACAGGTGGCGCGCGCATCGGCCAAACCTTGTGCCCCGGTACCGGCATTGGCATTGCCGGAGTTGACCAGTAGCCAGCGGGGCAATGAAGCCAGATGTTCCCGGGCTACGAGAACCGGTGCGGCGCAGAAAGCATTGCGGGTGAAAACGGCGGCGCAGGCCGAACCTTCAGCCGCTTCAATGACGAGGAGATCATCCCGGCCCCGGCGCTTGATGCCTGCCGCTGCGGTGCCTAGCCGGATACCGCGTACCGGTAGAGGCCCTGCGGCTTGTACTACGCCCATTTCAGTCGAGTTTGCCGTGACAGACCTTGTATTTCTTGCCGGAACCACAGGGGCAGGGATCGTTGCGGCCAACCTTGACCCCTTCGCGGGTATAGGGCTTGGCTGGTGGCGGGGTACCGGCGGGCTGCTCGCCGGCATCCGGCTCCTCCTCACCGAGGGCGGACACTTCGGCATGCTGGTATTGCATGGTTACGGGCGCCCGGTTCTGCTCTTCCATCTGCGTCACTTCGTCGTCCGAACGGACCTGAACCTTTGAGACAATCCCGATCACCTCATGCTTGATGACGTCCAGCATGGACGTGAACATCTCGAAGGCTTCCTTTTTATACTCCTGCTTGGGATCTTTTTGCGCATAGCCGCGCAGATGGATGCCCTGGCGCAAGTGATCCATGGCGGCGAGATGCTCCTTCCAGGAATCATCCAGCACCTGCAACATGACGGTTTTCTCGAAATGCCGCATGACCTTGGGGCCGATGGCTTCTGCCTTGGCCTGGTAAATTTCGGCAAGCCGCTCGGTGATACGCTGACGGAGCCTGTCCTCGTCGAGGTGCGAATCTTCATCCAGCCATTGCTGAATCGTCAGATGGGCGCCCACATCGTGCTCCAGCGCTTCCTCGAGCCCTTTGACATCCCACTGCTCCTCAAGCGTTTGTGGCGGAATATACTGGCCAAACATGGCCGCCACCGCATCTTCACGGGCGGCGTCGATGGTTTCGGAAATATCGTCGCTCTTCATGAGCTGATCGCGCATGTGATAGATGACCCGGCGTTGGTCATTGGCCACGTTGTCGTATTCGAGCAGTTGCTTGCGGATATCAAAGTT
>JAJRDJ010000385.1 GCA_028678445.1 Methylococcaceae bacterium | reverse complement strand
TGGCGGTGAAACGAACTACATCATGGCCACCCTGAGCCTGTACGTGGCCATCTTCAACCTCTTCACCAGCCTCCTCCAGCTCCTCGGGATATTGGGCAGCGACGATTGATAGCGCGCCCTGACTTGACCCGCCGCCCGTCATGGGTGGCGGGTTGACGAGGCTCCTCACCTTCCCTGTACGAGCTGATTCCCGGGCGGGTTGTGGTATTCTTTGCGGCATGCCCTCCCCCTCTGGAAATCATGCAACTCCCTGATTTTTCAAAGCATCGTGTGCTGGTGGCCGGTGATCTCATGCTGGACCGCTACTGGCATGGCGGTACCTCCCGCATTTCCCCCGAAGCGCCTGTCCCCGTGGTGCGCGTGAACGGCATCGAGGAACGCGCTGGCGGTGCCGGTAACGTGGCCCTCAATATCGCCGCGCTCGGTAGCCAGGTCAGCCTGATGGGGTATCGTGGCGACGATGAGGCGGGGCTCCGTCTGGTCCAGTTGCTGGAAGACTCCGGCATTGACTGCAAGGTTCAGACCTTGGCGTCCATCCCGACCATCACCAAACTACGGGTCCTGAGCCGCCACCAACAGTTGATTCGCCTCGATTTCGAGGCCGCCGTCGACGAGACGGTACCCCATTCCCTCCCGCGAGATTTTGAACAGCAGCTGAAGCATGCGGACATCGCCGTGCTTTCGGACTACGGCAAAGGCGCGCTGCGCGAAGTGGCAGCGCTCATCCAAGCGGCCAGAAGCCAGAACAAGCCGGTGCTGGTCGATCCCAAAGGCACGGAATTTGACAAGTATCGGGGAGCGACGCTGCTCACCCCCAACCGCGCCGAATTCGAGGCAATCGCCGGTCCATGCCGGGACGAGGCGCAGCTGGTCGAGCGCGGGCAGGCGCTGCTGGAGGCTTTGTCGCTGGGGGCGCTCCTGATCACGCGGGGCGAGCAGGGGATGACGCTCCTGCAGAAGGGACTGCCCGCGCTGCATCTGTCCGCTCATGCCAAAGAAGTCTATGACGTCACCGGCGCCGGCGATACAGTCATCGCCACGCTGGCGGCGTCACTGGCGGCGGGTCTGGCCATCGCCGACGCCACCCGGCTGGCGAATATCGCGGCGGGCGTGGTGGTCGGCAAACTCGGTACCGCCACACTGACGCCGAACGAAATCGCCGTCGCCCTGCACGGCCCGCGCGCCCGGCAGCGCGGCGTGATCGACCTCGATGGCCTGCTCCCGATTCTCGCAGCGGCGCGGGCAGAGGGCGACACCATCGTCGCTACCAATGGCTGTTTCGATATCCTCCATCCGGGGCATATCGATTACCTCCAGTGCGCCCGTGACCTGGGCGATCGCCTGCTGGTGCTGGTTAACTCGGATGCCTCGGTTCAGCGGCTGAAAGGCCCCGAACGGCCGATCAATCCCTTGCCGAACCGGATGAAGATGCTGGCCGCGCTGGAATGCGTGGACTGGGTGGTGCCCTTCAACGAGGATACGCCCCGCGATGCGATTGGGCGCGTGCTGCCCGATATTCTGGTCAAGGGGGGTGACTATGGAGCGATCACCGCCATTGCCGGGCATGACCATGTCCTGGCCAATGGCGGTGAGGTAAGGATTCTGCCCTTTGTTGAAGGCTTTTCGACCACCAGCCTGATCGACCGCATTACCGGGCGCCGCCCGGGCGAAACCGGGATTCCCCCTCCACACGCACCCGACAGGACCCACTGAGCATGGCCGAGCGTTACCGGAAGACGACGGAAAACGTCGAGGCCCTCAAGATTCCGCCTTATTCCATCACAGCCGAACAGGCGGTAATTGGTGCGCTGATGCTCGACAAGCAGGCCTGGGACAAGGTTGCGGACTTCCTGATCGAGGATGATTTCTACCGCCGCGACCATCAACTCATCTACCGGGCCATCAAGATGCTGGCGGAAAAGCAGTCGCCGCTGGATGTCATCACGCTCTCCGAAACCCTTGAGCAACTCGGGTGGCTGGAGGAATGCGGCGGTCTCGCCTATCTCGCCACCCTTGCGAAGGAGACACCCAGCGCAGCCAATATTGTGGCCTACGCCGAGATCGTCCGCGAAAAATCGGTATTGCGGAAGCTGATCAGTTCGGGTTCGGAAATCGCCGACCTGGCCTTTTATCCGCAAGGCCGCCAGACCATCGAGCTGATCGAGTCGGCGGAACAGAAGGTTTTTCATATAGCCGATCAATACCGGCGCAAGGGCACTGGCTTCAGTCCGATCAAGCCGCTGCTGGCCAAGGCGATCGACCGCATCGAGCTGCTCTTCCAAAAGGAAGGGCACATCACCGGAGCCAGCACCGGTTTCACGGACTTCGACGACATGACCTCCGGCATGCAACCGTCCGACCTGGTCATCGTCGCGGGCCGGCCATCCATGGGCAAATCCAGCTTCGCGATGAATATCGCCGAGCATGTGGCGATCAAGGAGCAATTGCCGGTGGCTGTGTTCAGCATGGAAATGCCCGGGGAACAGCTCGCCATGCGCATGATTTCCTCCCTGGGCCGCATCGACCAGCACCGGGTCCGTACCGGCAAGCTGGAGGACGATGAATGGCCGCGCATGACCTCGGCCATCAATATCCTCGCGGAAACCAAGCTCTTTATCGACGACACGCCCGCCATGACGCCTACCGAAATCCGGGCCCGCTGCCGCCGCCTGGCGCGGGAGCACGAAGGCAAGCTCGGGCTGGTGGTACTCGATTATCTGCAGCTCATGCAGTCGCCCGGCGCCGAGAGCCGCGTCAACGAAATCTCCGACATTTCCCGCTCGCTGAAGGCGTTGGCCAAGGAGCTCAATGTCCCCGTCGTCGCGCTGTCGCAGCTCAATCGCAGCCTGGAGCAACGGCCCAACAAGCGGCCGGTGATGTCCGATCTCCGTGAATCCGGCGCCATCGAGCAGGATGCCGACGTGATCGTCTTCATCTATCGGGACGAGGTCTACAACAAGGACACGAGCGACAAGGGTAGTGCGGAAATCATCATCGCCAAACAGCGTAACGGTCCAATCGGCACCACGCGGCTGACTTTTCTCGGCCAATACACGCGTTTCGAGAACTTCATCCACGATCCCTATGCCGGCGAGCAATACTGAAGATCCCACTCGCGCCGCGCATGTGCTCCTCAATCTCGGCGCCGCTGCCCGCAATCTCCGGCGCATCCGGAACGTCGTTCCGAATGCCAGGATCATGGCGGTTATCAAGGCCAACGCCTATGGTCACGGCATCCTGCGCATGGCCCGGAGTCTCGCCGGAGCGGATGCCTTTGCCGTGGCCCGCACGGACGAAGGGCTTACACTCCGCGAAGGTGGCATCACCCAGCGCATCGCTGTCCTGCAGGGCTTCGGCAGCCGGGAAGAACTCGAAGAACACGCGGCGGCGGATCTCGAACCCGTCATCCATTCTGACTGGCAGGTGGACATCCTGGAAAACGCCAGCCTCCGAACGCCTTTGCGGGTCTGGCTCAAGCTCGATACCGGAATGCACCGGCTGGGCATGCTGCCGGCGGAATTTGATAGCCTGCTGGCAAGGCTGAATGCTTGTTCATCCTTGGCCCAGCCGGTCCCGCTCATGTCGCATCTCGCCAATGCCGATGATGTGGAGGATGCCTTCACCGAACATCAGCTAACCCTCTTCCGCGACATTACCCAAAGCGTAGCCAGCGAGAGCAGTGTGGCCAACTCCGCCGGGCTCCTCGCCTGGCACAACGCGCGCATGGAATGGGTGCGCCCGGGTATCACCCTTTATGGGGTTTCCCCGTTTCCCGAGCGTACCGGCGCCGATGAGGATCTGGAGCCCGTCATGACCTTCCGGACCCGTCTCATCAGCATCAAGCAGGTGGAAGCCGGCACACCGGTCGGTTATGGCGGCGACTGGGTCTGCCCGCATGCCACCCGCCTGGCTGTTGCCGCCGTGGGTTATGGCGACGGCTACCCGCGACTCGCCCGGTCCGGCACGCCGGTATTAGTCCACGGCCAGCGCCTGCCGCTGGTGGGCCGGGTGTCGATGGACATGATCACCCTTGATCTGACCGAGTGCCCGGAAGCGAAGGTGGGGGATCTGGTGACTCTGTGGGGGGAGGGGTTGCCCGTGGAAGAAATCGCCAGCCATGCCGGAACGATTCCTTATGACCTACTGTGCGGAGTCACCCAGCGCGTCAAGATCATCGAGTATTGAAGTTTCTCAGCGGCCCCTTCCAGCCTCTCATGCTCCTGAACACCCCGTCACCGGTTCCCGGACTTGGTTTCCACAAAATGATC
>JAJRDJ010000384.1 GCA_028678445.1 Methylococcaceae bacterium | reverse complement strand
TCGGGCGCAACGGTGGCTATTGAAACCGCCGGGCTGAGCCCGGATACCGTTCCTGACAAAGCCTTCGTGCAAGCCGGAATCACGCGCTGGCTGGGACGTCAGGGAATCAGGATTCCCGGCGACAAACAGGAACAGTATTTGCTGCGTGTGATGATTCATGCGTTCGGCACTAATAGCAACGACTTCTTTTTCGGTATCCCCCCCATCGAGGGAGGACTCTTTCCGATCTCGGTGCCCGAACTTGCGTTATTCAAGCAAGCAACCCAAAGCGGATTCACCCGCTTCACGATCGATATCTACGAGCGTGCCACTGGCCGGTATCTGGCTTCGACCCCGACCTACGAAGGCTACACCTACCTGAAAGGCTCGACGGCATTGTTCTTCATCACCTTCAGCAGATCCAACCTCAACCCGGCGGCGCCCTAGTGGTGCCCACGGACCCCTGGCCTGCGGGGTCCGGGGTCCGTATCGTAGTTACAAGAGCGGTTGCATCTGCCCAACCGCTCTTGTTTCCGATGAATGGAGACCCGAGTCTGGCGGTCCTGCTCATCCGCTTACACGATTACGAAGACGGTGGCTTAAATGAGTAAGAAATATAAAGTGGGCGACAAGATTGGTTTTTGGACCATAAAGGGAGCCAGTGAACGATATAATGGGGACTTGCAATATGTGTGCGTTTGTGCATGCGGCACTGAAAAACGTGTGTCAGCGGTCACCCTGTGGACGGGTACCTCAACCCATTGTGGGTGCAAGAAAAGGAGCAAGGAAACTGCAGTGCAGGTTCAGGTGCAGGAAACCCGGCCGGAAATCAAGCCAGCAAGCCAGGGATTACGGTTGATAGCCGAAGGCTATTTGCCAGCGGCGGATGTCATGAGCAATATCGCGTGTGAGCCGGCCTGGACTCTCAACTCAGTGGCCAGGATCCTGGGCGTCAGCACGGATGAACTGATTCAGCAGATTGAACTGGCTGGCAAAAGATTTGATAGAGATTTGCGGCTTGGGTAGGGAATATCTGGCCAAATCACCCTCGCAATTCCGGTTTATCAATTACCGCACCCTTGGATCGCGTCTTTGTAGCAGGCGGCTAATCCCGGTTGATTAACTTCAGCAGTGCATTAGCCAGAAGCGGCGCCAGGCTCACTGCATTGGTCTCGTGCAGGATGCTGTCGCTGCTGCCGATACGGGTAATTGGGCCCTGGCGAAGATGGGCGAGGCTGTCGTTGGCGAACAGGGCATGCGTGACCAGCACCCTGACATCCGCCGCGCCCCGGAGCCGCGCCAGTTCCGCCGCCGCGCCCAAGGTGCGACCGGTGCTGGACATATCGTCGAGCAGGATCACGGTACGCCCGGCGAAGGAGACACCCTCGGGCAGGGTGATCTCGACCGAGCGATCACCCTGCCGCTGCTTGCTGGCGATGGCATACGGCAGGCCGGCAGCCTCAGCGATGCCACGCACCCATTGTTCCGATTCGCTGTCCGGCCCCAATATAAAAGCTTTATCAGGCCGGCCTTCGCCTTGCAGATACTCAACAAAGGCCGGCGCAGCGCTGAGTGCGATGGCGTTACGGGTCGGAATGGCTTCCTCGAGCCGGCTCACCCGATGCAGATGCGGGTCGACGGTAATGACATCATCGAACAATTCCGCCAGCCAGCCGCCGATGATTTGTTGACTGATGATTTCCCCCGGGTGAAAGGCGACATCCTGGCGCATGTAACAGAGGTAGGGCGCTATCAACGTAAGCCGGCGCGTACCCCGGGAACGGAGCGCCCGGCTGGCGAGCAGCAATTCGATCAGCTTGTCATGGGGCCGATCCAGGCTCCGGTAGAGAACCACATGCGCGGCGTCCTCGCCCGCGGCAGGCAGGGTCAGCTTGCTTTCGCCGTCCGGAAAATGGTGCACGGTGGTATCCGCGTAGGCTAAACCCGCGCAGTCCGCCAGTCTCCGCGCGGCCTCCCGGGATTCGGGAAATCCCAGCAACAGCGGCTCAGTAGTCGGCATAGTAGCGCTGCGCCAGTTCGGTCTCGCCCAGAGTGTAGCCACTCTGCCGGGCCACGAAATCGCGGGCGAATTCATGGTTGGAGGGAAACTCCGCGTACACGCGGTAGAGCAACTCGCCCGACTTGACGCGATCCCCCAGTTTGCGATAGAGATCGACACCCGCGCCACGTGACATCGGCGCGCCGGCCAGACGGGCCAGCCGCGCGAGGAAGAAGTTATCGATGGCCGTCACCGTGCCCGCCGTGCTGGCGGCGACCTCGAAGCTCAGACGGCCCAGCGCCGGCCGTACAAGTTTCTCGCCCTGGGCCTTGATGATCCGGTCCATCTTTTCCAGCGCACGGCCGGATTCGAGAATTTCCCTGGCGATGGCATAGCCCTGCCCGCCCCGCACGTCAGGGTCGAATTCAATGATGCGGCCCGCCAGGCGCAGCGATTTCTCGCGCAGGTCCACCGGCGCGACAGGATCGTTCTGCAGCACCTGCAGCACATCCCGGACTTCCAGTACCGGACCGATGCCCTTGCCGATCGGCTGGCGGCCATCGGTAATGATGGCTTCGAGATGGAGTCCCATGTGATCGCCGACATACTCGAACAGCTTGCGCAATTGCATCGCTTCGCGCATCTGGCGGACTTTGGCGGTGGGGCCAACGGGAATGTCCAGCAGCAGATGAGTGGCGCCGGCGGCGAGCTTTTTCGAGAGAATGGAAGCGACCATTTGCCCCTGCGAATCGATGCCCAGCGGCCGCTCGACAGAAATGAGCAGATCATCGACCGGCGCCAGCCGCGTGGTGCCGCCCCAGGCGAGGCAGCCGCGTTCATGGCGCACCAGCTTGTCCAGGGTTTCGGGTGCAATGTCGACGTTCGCCAGCACTTCCATGGTATCCGCCGTGCCCGCCGGCGAAGTGATCGCGCGGCTGGAGGTTTTGGGAATGAGCATGCCGTGCGCGGCGACGATAGGCACAACGAGCAAGGACGTGCGATTGCCGGGGATACCGCCGATGCAATGCTTGTCGGCGACGAGGGGCTCGTTCCAGTCGATGCGGGTGCCGGTTTCCAGCATGGCGCGGGTGAGCATGAAGACTTCATCCCGGTCCAGCCCGTTCTGGCCGGTGGCGACCAGGAAGGCCGCCATCTCCATCTTGGAATAGCGGCTTTGCGCGATGTCGCGGGTGATGGCGCGGTAGTCCTCCAGTCCCAAGCGGTGTCCGTTGATCTTGCGCCGCACGGCATCCATGGAGGCGGGCGGTTCGGCTTGCGCCACCCGCACTTCGCCATCACTACCCACACAAAGCTGTTCAAAGGCTTGCTCGGAGAGCCCCAGCTCATCCGTGCCGACGATCCGGTCATCGTCCACGACATTCAGTACCGCCTCGATGCGCTGTTCGCCGCAGGACACGCGCACCTTCGCCAGCGCCTGGAAGCCCTCGACCCGGTAGACCGAACAGTCGCGGTGCATATAGGCGACGTTTTCGTGATAGGTGTCGATAGCGACCCGGCGCAGCTTCAGCCGGGTATCCAAATCCGGTTTGAGGGGCTCGGCGTTGTCCGTGGTGCTCGCGGCTGGTCCATTATTCGGTGCCATGGGTTCTCCCTGTGGATGTTTCCGGA
>JAJRDJ010000383.1 GCA_028678445.1 Methylococcaceae bacterium | reverse complement strand
TGAACGCTCGGGAAATGAGGCGGGCATGACCCTCCTTTCTTTCCTGGTCCTGGTCGCCATCGGTGGACTTCTAGGCACCTTGGCCTTGCGGCTGGCACCGGTTTATCTTAACCACTACAAGGTACTCGCCTCTCTGAACGCGCTGAAAAATCAGCCGGAGTGGACGGCCAGCTCACGTGAGCAGCTTGTCGGTTCCTTGCAAAAGCGGTGGGATATCGATTCGGTCGATGATGTTACGGCCAAGAATGTGACGATCTCCAGAGAGGGTCAGACCGTAAAGGTTCAGGTCACCTACGATGTCACACGGCCGTTTGTCCGCAACATTGATTTGGTAGTTCATTTTGACGAGGCCATCGAGGCGGTCCCGCGTTGATTCAGGAGCCAGAAAAATTCGCCAGGAAACTGGGATTGACATTCCGGCAACCTGTTCTGATACGGCGAGCCCTGACCCATCGCAGCGCCAATGCAGATAATAATGAGCGGCTGGAGTTTCTGGGCGATTCGGTGCTGGGCTTCGTCATCGCCGAACGTCTATACCAGAAATTTACCGAGGCGGACGAAGGGGTGCTGAGCCGGCTAAGGGCCACATTGGTCAACCAGACCTCTCTCGCCAATATTGCCCGCAAATTGAATCTGGGTGACTATCTCATTCTGGGCTCGGGCGAATTGAAAAGCGGTGGCTATCGGCGCGATTCCATTCTCTCGGACGCGATGGAAGCCTTGATCGGCGCGCTATTGATAGACCAGGGGATGGATGCCTGCCGGGTCTGGGTGCTGAATCTCTTCGCCGAACAGATCGAAGGACTCTCCGTACAGGACTGGAAAAAAGACCCGAAAACACGGTTACAGGAATCCATGCAGGCCCGGGGGCTTGATCTTCCAGCTTACACGCTGAAATCGGTGGGAGGACAACCGCACGACCAAAGCTTCGTTGTCGAATGCCGGGTATCGCTGACCGAGGCCACCTGCGAGGGCAGGGGTTCCTCACGCAAGCGTGCCGAGCAGGAGTCCGCCGAAAAAATGCTGGCCAAATTGACTGAGGAGTTCGGGTTAAGGGCATGAAATCAGGCTTTGTTGCGATCGTGGGCCGGCCCAATGTCGGCAAATCAACCCTGCTCAATCATCTGGTGGGTCAGAAAATCAGCATTACCTCTCGGCGTCCGCAGACGACTCGGCACCGCATTCACGGTATCCGGACCACGGATGAGGGGCAGGCGGTTTTTGTCGATACCCCCGGCATTCACGCCAGCGAGAAGCGGGCCATGAACCGCTATCTCAACAAGACTGCCGGGGCGGCGCTGGGGGGGGTCGACTTGGTCGTCTGGCTGATAGACCGGGCGGCCTGGCTGCCGGAGGACGGACTGGTGCTCAAGCGTATCCAAACGGCCGGGGTGCCGGTCATTCTGGCCATCAACAAGATCGACCGCATTGAGGATAAGGATCAACTACTCCCTTTTCTGCAGGAAGCGGCCGAACGGCTTGATTTTGCCGCGATGATTCCGCTGTCGGCCCTCAAGGGTTCGAATCTCGAGGTGCTGGACAGAGCCATCATGAACCTGTTGCCGGAAGGCCAGCCCGTGTTCCCCGAGGATCAGGTTACCGACCGCTCTATGCGTTTCATGGCGGCCGAGATCATCCGCGAAAAATTGTTGCGATCACTGGGGCAGGAAGTTCCCCACGCCATCACCGTCGAGATCGAGCAGTTCAAACACGACGGCGAATTAACCCGTATCAGCGCTTTGATCTGGGTCGAGCGCGAGGGTCAGAAAGCCATCGTCATCGGCACCAAGGGCGAGGTGCTGAAAAAGGTCGGCGAGCGGGCTCGCCTTGACCTCGAGCGCATGCTGGAACGCAAGGTCTTCCTGCAGCTCTGGGTCAAGGTCAAGGAAGGCTGGTCGGATGACGAGCGGGCACTCAGGAGTCTTGGTTACGCCGATTGAGGCCATTCGGGTGGATAATCGGAGCCGGTATCTATTGGACAGGGCAATCATTCTGCATTGTCAGCCTTACCGTGAATCCAGTCTATTTGTCGACGTCTTTACCGAGCATAATGGCCGCCTCCGGTTGCTGTGCAAGGGCGCGCGGCGTGGCAAGCACCCTCTTGCTGAGGTATTGCGTTCGCTCAACCGGGTCCGGGTGTCCTTTATTGGACGGGGGGATTTGCCTTTGCTCACAGCCGCCGAGCAGGCCGACGGCGGCGGTCTGGCACTGGAAGGAACCGCTCTCCTTTGCGGGTTTTATCTATCCGAACTGCTGGTGAGGCTGCTGCCGACCCACGACCCGCACCCCGGGGTGTTCGGGTTGTGCCTCGATACCTTGCAACAGCTCGCCACCGGGCACGCTCTCCAGCAAACCTTGCGGGTATTTGAGATCGGCTTGCTGGAAGAGATTGGCTACGGCCTGCGGCTGGATGAGGATACCGAGGGTAGGGCGATCGACCCCGACCGTTGCTATGCGTATTATCCCGATCAGGGCGCTGTGGAAATGAATCCAGCGACGCCGGGAGTTGTCCAAGGCACGACCTTGTTGGCGCTGGGTGAGCGGCAATTCTCGGATGATACTCAGTTGCGGGAAGCCAAGTGCCTGATGCGCCGTATCCTCCATCATCACCTGAACGGCCGGCCACTCAAGAGCCGCGAATTATTTCGGCAACCGGATTATCCAGACAGACAATGAATGTTAGTTTTCCCATACTGCTGGGTCTCAATGTTGATCATGTCGCCACCGTGCGGCAGGCGCGCGGTACCCGTTTTCCGGAAGTGATCCATGCCGCCCTGCTGGCCGAGCAGGCCGGAGCGGATAGCATCACCGCGCATTTGCGGGAGGATCGCCGCCATATCCAGGACCGCGACATCGAGTTGCTGGCCAGCATGCTGCAAACCCGCCTGAATCTCGAAATGGCCGTCACGGAAGAAATGCTCGGCATTGCGCTGAAAGTACGCCCGGGGGCTTGCTGCCTCGTGCCCGAGAAGCGGGAAGAGCTCACCACTGAAGGTGGGCTGGATGTTGCGGGAAATTTCCAGCGTGTTCAAGCAGCCTGTCTGGTACTGGGCGATGCCGGGATTGAGGTCTCGTTGTTCATCGATGCCGAACTACACCAGATCGAGGCAGCAGTACAGGCGGGTGCCCCGGTGATCGAATTGCATACCGGCCATTACGCCGATGCGGAGACGCCACACAAACGCCGACAAGAGCTGGACCGGCTTGCCGTCGCCGCCGAGCTGGCCGCGGGTCAGGGTCTTATCGTCAACGCAGGGCATGGTCTCCACTATCACAACGTCGCCGACATCTGCCGCATTCCGCAGTTCAGAGAGCTGAATATTGGTCACGCCATCATTGCCCGGGCACTTTTTTCAGGGCTGGGTGGCGCCGTACGAAAGATGAAATCCATCATGGACTACGCCCGCAATCCTCTCAACTTAAGCCAGGCATACCGCTATGCACAGGATGTATAGGCACAGTGCCGGTGTGGTTTGGGGCCTTTGGGGCGGGGCTTGGCCACACCGGGGATGTAGGCGACGAGGTTTTTGAGTAATTCGGCCAAAGCCTCGGTTATCTCTTCGAAGGACGGCAATCCACTCAACAGCCAGCGCTGCCAGCGGCTTTTGAGAAGACCAAAGCAGGCGGTACGGTTGATCTTGTAGGTTCGCGCGGTGGTGCCATGGCGGGTAATCGGCTCGGGTGCCGTCGCATGGACGGCCAGCGCATTGAGGTTGTCGCATAGCGCCTTTGCGCCTAGGTCCTGCTGTGCGGCGAGCCAGGAGACCCCGGACAGTTGTTCCAGGGCCAACCGGTGCTTGATGCGCTTGAAGGCCTCCTCGATGCGCCAGCGGGCATGGTAGAGGTCGCCGAAGTCAGTGGCAGGATAGTCCGCCTCATCCAGGAGCGAGGTCATGAGA
>JAJRDJ010000382.1 GCA_028678445.1 Methylococcaceae bacterium | reverse complement strand
TACTCGCCGTTGATTTGGGCGGCGGCCCGCAATCCGCTCTTGACGCCGTCTTCATGGAAACCGAAGCCCCAGTAGGCGCCGGCATAATAGGTGTGATGAACGCCGCTGATCTCGCCATGTCGCTGCTGGGCGGCGATACCCTCGGGGGTATAGGCGGGGTGATGGTAGGTCAGGCGCTTCAGGATGCGGGCCGGGTTGATGGTCTCGCCATGATTGAGGCTCACGCAAAACGTCTCAGGCGCGTCCAGCCCCTGGAGGATGTTCATGTTATAGGAAAGGGCCACCCGGTCGCGGTCTTCGCGCGGAATATGGTAATTCCAGGCCGCCCACGCCAGACGGGCCTGTGGCAGCACGCGGACATCGGTATGCAGGATGGCTTCATTCTCCTGATAGGGAATGGCGCCGAGGATCTCCCGCTCTTCAGGCGTGGGGTGTTCCAGCATGGCAAGGGCCTCGTCACTGTGACAGGCTAGTACCACGGCATCGAAACGGTGGCCTGGACCCTTCCTGCAATGCACGGTCACGCCGTGCTGATCCCGGCGGATGCGGGAAACGGGGGACTTTAGCCGGATGCGCTCCCGGAAGGCCGCGGTCAGAGGTTGGACGTATTGCTTGGACCCGCCCCGGATTACGCGCCATTGCGGCCGCTCGTTGACGCTCAGCATGCCGTGATTATGGAAGAAGCGGACGAAATAGCGGGCCGGGAAGTCCAGCATGTTACCCGGCGCCGCCGACCAGATGGCGGCGCCCATCGGGATGATGTAGTGCTCGCGGAATTCCCGGCGGTAGCCATTCGCGAACAGATAGTCGCCGAGGCGGACCTGGTCGTCACCGGTTTCCAGAAAGCCCGGCGCCTCGCGGTTGAAACGCAGGATGTCGCGGATCATCCGGTAGAAGCTTGGCGACAGCAGGTTGCGCCGCTGGGCGAAGAGCGTGTTGAGAGTGGTGCCGTTGTATTCCAGCCCGGTCTTCCCGCAGCGTACGCTGAAGCTCATGGCGCTGGGTTGTGACTCAATGCCCAGTTCATCCAAGAGGGCGATGAAGTGCGGATAAGTCCAGTCGTTATAAACGATGAAACCGGTGTCGATGGCCCAGTGCCGGCCGGCCAGTTCGATGTCATGGGTCTGCGTGTGGCCGCCGATGTAGTCATTGGCCTCGAACACGGTAATGTCGTGCCGGGGATGCAGTCGATGAGCCGCGACCAGTCCTGAAATGCCGGTGCCGACGATGGCGATCTTCATCGGGCTGATTCTCCTTCCGCCGCGGCCGGCACCGTGACGCTACGCCGCGTATCCCGAAAGGCGGCGGGCAGGGGCTTCAGATCCCAGACGATATGCAGCAAAGCCATGAGCCGCAACACAAGATACGTGGCATCAAGTTCCCACCAATAAAACCCCTGACGGGCCGAGGCCGGATAATGGTGGTGGTTGTTATGCCAGCCCTCGCCCAGGGTGATGAGTGCCAGGAAGGCATTATTGCGGCTGTCATCCCGGGTGGCGTAGCGGCGCCGGCCCCAGACATGCGCCAGGGAATTGACCGTGAAGGTCGCGTGGTACAGCACGATGGTCGAGATGACAAAACCCCAGACCAGCATTTGCAGTCCATTGGTGCCCCAGGCGGGTTGAAAAGATTCCAATAGCTCGCCCAGGCCGAACATCCCCACTGCCAGCCCAATCGGCACGATCACATCGTAGCGGTCGAGAAAGCGCAACTCGGGAAATTTCAGCCAGTCCCTGACCAACTCGACACGGGTGCGGAAATGGACCCGGCACAGGAACCAGCCCATGTGGCTCCACAGAAAGCCTTGCTGGCGTGGCGAATGCACGTCTTCCGGATCATCGGAATGGATATGGTGATGACGGTGGTGCGAGGCCCACCAGAGTGGGCCGCGCTGCACGGCGGCGGCACCGACCAGGGCAAACAGGAACTGGACCGGTCGCGAGGTGCGAAACGCCTTGTGGGAGAAATAGCGGTGATAGAAGCCGGTAATCGCGAACATTCTGAGCAGATAGAGGCCGAGGGCGACCGCCACGGCGACCGGACTGACACCCACCCAGAATACGGTCAGACAGGCGAGGTGCATGGCGATAAAGGGAATGGTCCGGAGCCAGTCCACCTGGCGATGACTCTCATCATCCGGCAGGACCCCCGCCTCATTGTCAAACCAGCGCAGGAGCGTGATGAGCCAACCGGCGGGTGGGGCATCGCCCGCCTGTTGCCCGCCATTGAGCCCGAAGTCGCGATGGGGTTTTACCATTGTTGGGGGACTTTGTTGATGTTTGCGACGTCGTAGCCTTCCCGTCGGAGTAGCTCAATCAGTTTCTGGTATTCCGCTTCGGGGATGCTCGGAGTGCGGGCCATGATCCACACATAATCCCTTTTTTCGCGGCCGATGATGGTCTGGGTATACTCGGGATTCAGGTAAACAATGCGGTAATCCGCCTTGATCGGCCAGATGAAACGCATGCCCCAGATCGCATTGGATTGTTGGTCGAGTACAAACCCGGTGGGTTCGTGGCGCTTCTGGGGGCCGGTGAAGCTATCCTGCCGGAAGGTGAAGGTGGTCGCGATCGTGCCATCCGGATTCATCCGGTACGACTCAACGGCATTGTGTGCACCCTTTTCAATGAAGGTGGGAATATTGGCAATGACATACCAATCACCCATGAAGCGAGGCAAGTCGACATGCGGAACGACGGTGATGGGTGGCCGGGAAGAACAGCCGGCGAGCAGCAGCGCGCCGGCCAGGCTGGCGATAAGGCGGGATTTCATGATCAATTACTCCTTCATTCGATGCGATAACGCAGGCGCCGGCCATTATCCAGCAGGGAGTCAAGGGCGATCCAGCGGCCGCCATCGGCATACCAGAGGTCGATCTGGAACTTCCCGGCATCCAGGTGATATTTGTCGGCCGCCACAGTCTTGCCGCGCACCGGGATCGATTCGCGGCCCCGCGCCTTGATGCTGACATCGGTATAGTCTCCGGTTTGCGGGTTCAGCAGCCGGCTTTGTTTCAGCATCAACGGATTCCAGTAGGCGAAGCTCATGATGCAGGCTGGCAGGGTTTCCGCGAGATTGCCTTTCTTCAGTTCGAAACGGCCGTTCCTCTCATTGCCAATGACCGAGGAACGCTCGCCATTGTCATCGGTACGCGCTTTAAGAGTGGTCAGGCAGTCGCCTTGCCAGGTCTCGTCGGCCTCGTGCTCATAACTGTAGGCCTTGATCATCAGCAATTTGACGGTGAAGCGGGCCTCGCTGCGCAGCTTGCGCATGGCTGCCGTCTCGGTCAGCGTGAAGCGATGCGTGCCCACAGGGTCTTTGTCCAGATAGACGGTAAAGTTCCAGTCCCTGTCGATGGCGGGTGACGCCGAGCCGCTGGCGGCGACAACCGCCAGCAGGCAGGCGGCGGCAAAGGTGATGAGTCGCTGTTTCATGACTTGAACTCCTTGGGTAACCGGGGGATGAACGCACTGGTGTTGAGAATGTAATCCCGATAGGCCGGCCGCCGCTCGGCGATGTCCTGTTCCAGCAGCGGCACGCCCGATACCTTGAGCAGCAGGAAATTGATCAGTAGTGGTGACAGCAGGACCCACACTGGCGCACCGGCACTGACCGCCATCAGGTAAAAACCCCACCATACCACCGCCTCCCCGAAATAGTTCGGATGGCGGGAATAACGCCACAGGCCAGTATTCAGCACGGCGTCCTGGCCTTTTGGCTGGGCCTTGAACCGCGCCATTTGAGCGTCGGCCACGGTTTCAAAGACCAGCCCGAAGATAAAGAGGGCTGCACCCAGACCGTCCAGCCAGCCCCAGGGCACCGTGGATTTCAGTACCGGGAGTATCGGCAGGGCGATCAGCCAGGCCAGCACCGCCTGCAAGGCAAACACGATAATCAGGCTTTTTAGTTCGTAAAGCGGCTGGTTACGGGCACGAATGGCCTGATAGCGGCGGTCCTCGGGGTGGCCCCAGTTACGCCAGGTGAGGTACCCAGAGAGACGAACCGCCCAGAGCCCGACCAGGATCAGGGCGAAGATCGCGCGGGGTCCATTCGGTAATGCCGATGCTCGCCAGGTCAGCAAGGCCGCGAAAAAAAACAGCGGCCAGACGCTGTCGACAATGCTGACATCACGCCTGACCAGACTCGCCAGCCAGCTGAGAAAAGCCATGGCCAGCAGGACTAGCAGGACCTGTAGGGCAAGGTTCCAGTCAAACATGAGTTAATTCTCAAGGGTTTCGCGGCGTGTGGTGGGCTCCGTCAGCCGCCGGGCCAGAAGTAGCAGCACCGGCATCAGGACTGCCCATCCCACGCCTATCACCAACAGATCAAGTTTCAGGTCCGGCAGTTCCAGCGCGCCCATGCGTGAACCCGCAAACCAGGCGAGCGGACCGCCGATCAGACCCAGGGCGGCTGACAGTCCATGCCGCCCCTGCAGCCAGCGCAGGGACACGTTGAAGGTTGTGGCAAACGCCAGCCAGAGGGCGACGATCCAGGCTGGGGGAAAGTTCGTTGAGCTGCCTCCCGCATACAGTACCCAGCCTTGACTGACAATCAGCCCTTCCCAAAGCCCTCCGATCAGCCCGGTCAGCAGAATGATCTTCAGTTCGGTGGCGGCTGAGTGGGACAGACCGAGATGCAGCGCGATGACCAGCAGTGCCGTGCCGACACCGATCCAGGGCTGACCAGACCCCGCGCCCATGATGCAGGCGAACCAGGCTAACTGGTACAGGAGAAAATTCGCCAGCGGTCCCATGCGTGAGAGGGGTGTCATGGTGTTGTACTCACACCGCTTGCCTCATCGGCGCGCCGGAACAGATAGTGCCCCACAGGCCACTCCGTGCCTTGCCGGTAGCCAAACAGTTCGGCGCAGGCCATGAAGAATATCCGCCAGCGTACCCACCAGGTCTGGACCCCGGCCGGGCCATAGGTCGCGGCCAGAATCGGACGGAGTGACTGCTCGTGGCGATCCATGTTCGCCAGCCAGGCATTGGCGGTCTTTTCATAGTGTTCGCCGCTCCATTGCCAGCGTTCCACCAGAGTGAGCGGGCTGTCGATCTGCGTCGCCAGGTCATAGGAGGGCATCATCCCGCCGGAGAAGAAAAAGCGACTCATCCAGTCGGAGTCGTCCTGAACCTCGAATGTATAGGGCAGGGTCTTGTGACAAAACACATGCATGAAAAACCGCCCCTCGGGTTTCAGCCAGGCGGCCACCTTGCCGAACAAGCGGGGCCAGTTGCGCATATGTTCGAACATTTCGACCGAGACCACGCGGTCAAAACGCCGGTCGAAGTCGAACTCGTTCATGTCCTGCGTCATGATGTCAAGGTTGTTCAGACCCGCCTGTTTAGCCCGATCCATGATGCTCTCGCGCTGGCTGTGGGAATTGGAAACACCGATGATCCGGCTGCCGGGGTAGTGCTCCGCCATCCAGAGACTCAACGAGCCCCAGCCACAGCCCAACTCCAGGATGTCCTGGCCATTTTCCAATCCGGCATGCCGGCAGGTTTCACTGAGTGCGGAAACTTCAGCCTCGTCCAGGGTAGAGATACCCTCTGGCCACCAGCAACTGCTGTACTTGCGGCGCTGACCCAGGACTTTCTCGAAAAAGGCCGCCGGCACCTCGTAGTGCTGTTCATTGGCTTTTTCCGGCAGCGGGGCAATCGGCGCAGTGGCCATGTCACACAAAAAATCACTCAGATAGGCCGCCGCGGTCTCCGGACCAGCAAGGGGCAGCGAAGTCAAACGCTGCCGGACCAGTTGGCGAATTCCAAAGCGGATGAAACTGTCCGGAATCAGACCACGCTCGGTCAGGCCGATCAGTAATGGGGTAGCCAGCGGCATGGGTTTCTCCGGTAGTTTGTAGCGGGTACGACGTGCCTGATGGGGGAATTGATCCCGGTCAGCATCGGTTTCTGGTGACATCATTGGCGCTTGCAGACTCGGACGATTACGAGTGGGGTGAAGTTCCCTCGTGGACAGCGGCATCCCTTACCGCCATTCAGGGAGGAGCGATGGCGGTTACGATGCGGCAAGCCGAGGGCAGGGGGCTCAAGGATTGCCCATGCCCGCTGTCCTGGACCCGTGACGTCCCAGCAAGGCCACGGTGGCCACCAGGACGAAGGGTACCCAGCCAATAATTCTGGCCTGGAAGGCCAGCGCCACCAGACCCGCGCTCAGGGTATAGGCTACGCAGAGCAGGAGCAGATAGCGGGTATTGACCTCGCCCGGCACTTTTTCCCCCGTCAGCTTGTGGAACAGGCTCCGTGCAATGAGTGTCACGGTCCCCGTCAGGGCATTGATCGCCACGCCGGGGATACCGAGGATGATGACACCCAAAGCCTGCATGCCCATGCCGAAGGCCGCCACCGCCAGCAGCGCGGTTTGCCAGCCGAGTATACCGCTGATCTGGTCCCTGAGCTGCCAGCCCAGCGCGAAGATCAGCATGACGAACGCCTCCGCTAGCAGTACCGGGCGGCTTAGGCGTTTGGGGGCAGGCGGCAAGTGGCGAATCAGTGCGGCGCCGGTTCCC
>JAJRDJ010000381.1 GCA_028678445.1 Methylococcaceae bacterium | reverse complement strand
ACTGGACGGGGAACCGCATCACCTGCCGTGACTGGTTCCAGTTGAGCCTGAAGGAAGGGCTCACGGTCTTTCGTGACCAGGAATTTTCTGCGGACCGGCACTCGCGGCCAGTGAAGCGTATTGATGAAGTGAACATGCTGCGCACCCGGCAATTCGCCGAGGATGCTGGCCCTCTCGCCCACCCGGTCCGGCCGGAGTCCTACATTGAGATCAACAATTTCTATACGCTGACGGTGTACGAAAAAGGCGCCGAACTGGTGCGGATGCTGCACACCCTGCTCGGCAAAGCTGGATTCCGGAAGGGATCTGATCTCTATTTCAAGCGGCATGATGGCCAGGCCGTGACTTGCGAGGATTTCGTCCGCTGCATGGAAGATGCAAATGACGCGGACCTGACGCAATTCCGCCGTTGGTACAGTCAGGCGGGTACGCCGGTGCTGGAAATACAGAGTCACTACTTTGCCGGCCAGGGCGAGTTGGAACTCACCGTCCGGCAATCCTGCCCGCCGACGCCGGGACAGGCCGAGAAATTACCGCTCCATATTCCGCTGGCGCTTGGGCTACTTGACCCCGATGGCATCGAATACCCCTTGCAACTGGCGGGTGAAACAGACCCACCCGCAGCCACGACCCGGGTACTCGAAGTACGTGAGCCGGAACAACGCTACCGCTTCATCAATCTGCCACAGCCGCCGGTAGTGTCCGCCTTGCGCGGCTTCTCGGCACCGGTCAAACTGCGGCAGGAACGCTCGGCGGAAGAACTGGCCTTTTTATTCGCCCGTGATCCGGACTTTTTCACTCGTTGGGACGCCGGCCAGCAATTGGCCACTCGGACTATCCTGGAACAGGTGCGGGATCAACCGGAGCAGGGCATAGGCCGGCTTCTGACCGAGGCATTCCGGCATTTGATAAGCGAAACCTGGGAGGATCTCTCCTACTTTTCGCTCCTGATGACGCTACCAGCCGAGGACTATGTCAGCGCCTTCCTGGACATGATCGATCCTGTGCGGGTCCATCAGTCCCGCCAGTGCCTGAAGCAGCATATCGCCCGAACCCTTGATGGGGACTGGACCTCCCTGTACGAGCAACATCACCGGGAAGAGTTCAACCGCTTCGACGCCGCCGCGATTGGCCGCCGCCGCCTGAAAAACCTGTGCCTCGAATATCTCTCGGCGCTCGATAACCCGGATGCACATGCCTTGGCCGTCACCCAGTTCGAGTCCTCCCGGACCATGACCGACCGGATTGCGGCCCTCTCCGCGATCGTGAATAGCCACAATCCACACAAGGCGGCCTGTCTCGAAGCCTTCTATCAGCAATGGCGGGACAATGATCTGGTGGTCGGCAAGTGGTTCACCCTGCAGGCCACCAGCTATCTGCCCGGCACGCTGGAACAGGTAGAGACCCTGCTGCGGCATCCCGCGTTCGATCTCCGCACCCCCAACCATGTGCGTTCGCTGATCGGCGGCTTTAGTCAGTCCAATGCCGTCAACTTCCATGCCGAGGGCGGCGCGGGCTATCGCTTCCTCGCTGACCGGGTCATCGAACTGAATGTCATCAATCCACAAATTGCTGCCCGCATGTTGACCGCGCTGACCTCCTGGCGCCGCTATGACACCGAGCGCCAGCAACGGATGCGCGGGGAACTGGAGCGAATCGCCGGAACCGACACCATTTCGATTGACGTCTATGAAGTGGCCAGCAAGGCATTGGCTTAGTCACTTGGTCAGTCATCTACCCGGTGCAATGAGGCGAGCGCCGCTTCGCGCGGCGGGGGGTCTGCTGTTGGTCTTGCTGGGCGGCTGTTCGTCCTCGCCGGACTCTGCCAAGCCACCCAGCGTGACGCTCAACGCACCCCGTGACTACGGTTACGTAATGGGCGACATCATCGACCAGACACTGCGTGTTGTTCTGCCAGGCGGACAGTCACTGGACACCACCTCCCTTCCCCAGCCGGGTGGGGTGAATGAGTGGTTGTCCGTGCGCGGCAGCCGTTGGGACCTCAGGCGGGACGGCCCGCGCGAAATCTGGGAGATTCATGTCGCCTATCAGGTATTCAAAGGCGTCCGCGAGCCGGAGCAGGCGGTCATCCCGCCCTTGACACTCAGGCTGGCCGGCAGTCCAGCTCAGGAACTCCATTCACCGGCCTGGCCGTTCACGCTGGTCCCGGTGATACCGCCCGAAATCAAGGACGAACAAGTGGAGTTGCGCGAACCTTTGCCGGCCGAGCCCGCGGAAACCGCCTCCGTGATGAAACGGTGGCTCCTCTGGCTGGCCGGAACGGCCTGCGTGATTGGGCTGTTCGGCTTGCGGCAGTTCCTGCGCAATCGCCGCGCCCGGCCCTTTGCCGTGGCCTGCCGCCAGCTCAAGGCCACCTTGAGCCACCATCACGAATCCGATGAACTCCGCGCCGCCGCACGCCTATTGCATCGGGCATTTGACCAGACCTTCGGCGAAACCTTGTTTGCCGGCCAGATCGATCGCTACTGCACGGCTCATCCGGCATTCGCCCCGCTCAAGGAGCGGCTTGTGGGGTTTTTTACCTTGTCGCAGCGCCTCTTTTTTGACCTCGGCGGCCTTGGAGAAGCGGATCCCGCCACCCGCGACTGGTTGATGGATCTCGGTCGCCGCTGTGCCGCCGCTGAACGCAAAGCCTTATGAGCATCGGCTTTCTGCAACCCTGGGCGCTGGTCCTGCTGATCCTCGCGGCGCTGCCATGGTTCCGGCGGGGCCAGCCCGCCCTGGGGTATCCCTCCCTGACCATGGTCCCGGAGGATGCCCTTTCGGACCGGATCGACCAGGGGCTGCGACTGGCCGCCTGCGGGGTGTTTGCCTGTCTGGCCATCGGCATGGCAGGGCCTTACCAGCGCGAACAATGGGTCGACCGCATCGGCACCGGGGCGCATATCGTCCTGTTGCTGGACCGGAGCAGCAGCATGAACGAGAACTTCACCGGGCGCTATCTTGGCGCGAAAGCGACGGAATCGAAAAGCGCCATGGCGCGCAAGCTGCTCTCGGAATTCGTCGACCGCCGTGCGCACGACCGCTTCGCCATGGTGTCTTTCGCCGCTGCACCCATCTATGTCCTGCCGCTGACCGAAGACCGGCAGGCCGTTCAGTCGGCCATCGCGGCGGCGGGCGGACGCGGCCATGGCGTGACTCACATCGCTCCAGGATTGGCCATGGCGCTGGACTTCTTTGCCGAACAACCGCGCCGGGGCTCGCGCATCATCCTGCTGGTATCCGATGGCGCCGCCCGCATCGATGAGGAAACCCGCGACCGCCTGCGCCAGACCTTCCAGGAAACCGGCACGACCCTGTATTGGATCTATCTCCGCAACCCCACCAGCGCGCCCTTGACGGAAAAACCCGCCAACCCCAACGAAACGACCACACCGGAGTATTTCCTGAACGAGTATTTCGAGTCGCTGGATGTCCCCTATCGTGCCTTCGAGGCGGAGAACCCCAATGCAATGGAAAAAGCCATCAGCGAGGTGGAGCGGTTGGAAAACCTGCCGCTGCCCTATCAGGAAAAGCTGCCGCGCGAGGATCTGTCGGGCCGATTCTTCGCCACTGCCCTGGCTTTGCTGGTCCTGCTCATCGTGGCGAGAAGCCTGGAGGTGAACGAGTGGAACGCCTGACCCGCACCCTGCAGTCACCCTGGCTGCTGGGCGGACTGCTGCTGATCTGTCTGGCCGGCGCTATCCAGGCAGGCATCCAGCTGATCACGATCAAGCGGCACAATGAGTTGCTGCTGGAGCCCGATCAGATCGAAACCAACCGTGACACCGATCCGGTACTGGTATTCGCCAAGGCCCATCAGTTGCAGCAAGCCGGCGACCCGCTCGAGGCCATCCGGCTCTACGGCGGCATTCTGCAACAGGGCGATGCCCACTTCCGCGCCAGAGTCCGCTACAACCTCGGGACGCTGTATCTCCGCGACGCGGCGAAGCTTTGGAAGGAGCGCGGCCTGTTGGAATATGTGCGGATCAATACCCTCTTGTCGGCGGCCAAGGATAATCTCCGCGAGTCCCTGGCCCTGGAGCCCGGTCAATGGGACGCCCGCTATAACCTGGAATACGCCTACCGCATCACCCCGCCACCCAAGGAAAGGCCCAAAAATGATTTTCAGGGCTCCAAGGGCAGCGTCTTTGCCACTTTGCCTACCATTCCGGGGGGTGGACCATGAGACTGTCGGCGCGTATCGGGGCTCGCCATGGCTAGGCATTTTCACCGGCCTTTGCGGATAGCCTCGGCATGAGGCGCCTCCGCCTCGCGCTGGCCTGGCTGCGCAGCCATTGGCGGGCTCTGACCCTATCCCTTGCGGCCCTGCTGGTGGCCGCCTGTCTGGCACGCCCCGAATACACCCTCCCCCGGAAGGTGTTCCGGTACATGCTGGTTTTCGATATTACCCAGAGCATGAATACGCAGGATTATCACCTGGAGGGCCTGCCCCGGGATCGGTTGGGCCTCGCCAAGGAAGCGGTGCGCCGCGCCCTCCATGAACTTCCCTGTGGGTCGGAAGTGGGGCTGGGACTCTTCACCACCCAGACGGTGCATTTTCTCTTCGAGCCGCTGGAAATCTGCGACCATTTTGGCGTGATCGACGATGTGCTCGGCCACATCGACTGGCGCATGGCCTGGTCGGCGGATACCCATGTCGAAATGGGCCTGTATCACGCTATACGGGAACTCGAAAAACACAGCCCCGGCGTTCGCCTGGCGTTTCTGACTGACGGTCAGGAAACCCCGCCGCAATCGGTGCGCCCCCAGTTTGACGGCAAACCGGCCGAGGTCGGCGGCGCACTTATCGGAGTTGGCGGCACGGCACCCGTCTCGGTCCCGCGTTATGACAGGGAAAACCAGCTACTCGGTTACTGGGAGAATGCCGACATTGAAAAACCGCCGGTATCGACCACGGTGTATTCCGAGAAGGTGGAAACCCGCATCCTGCCGAGTGAAGGGCTTTACCTCTCCTGGCTGGATGAGCCGCATCTCAAGGCGCTGTCCGCCGCGACAGGGCTGGGCTACCAGCGCCTGGAAACACCCGGCCAGCTCGCCAATTTCCTGATCACGCCAGCATTCGCCGAGCGGCGCCCTACCCTCACGGACCTGCGACCCCTGCTTGGCGGTTTCGCCATACTGGTGTTGACTCTCGCGTTCGGCCTGGAAAAGAGGCTTAGTAAAAGATGATCACAGGCAAGGTCTTGCTGATCGTCGGTCTTCTGCTGGCCCTGTTCGGCGCCCTGTTGACCTTGGCGCCGGGACTTTTTCGCTGGTTCGGGAAACTACCCGGCGATATCCATATCCAAGGCAATGGGTTTACGCTGTTCATTCCCATCACCAGCATGATCGTGGTCAGCGTTATACTGACAGTGCTTATCTACCTGCTCCAACGCAGGTAGGAATGGGCGAAAAGTTAGCTTTCTGAAGCTTCCCTAGAATGGCTTGGCGATACATTCACCAGTGCAATCCGATCCGGACAACCAAGAAGATAACAGGGTTGACTGGCTGTCTCTGAGGACCCGCATCGGCCCCACAATAACTACAAACCAGACAGAGGAGATTACTCATGGCCTTGTTCATTTCCGTCCTGCTGACCATCGGTTTCGCCGTATGGTTTTTCAAAACCGCCGAGCGACTCGGAGCAAACCCTGTACAGTGGGCGATTGCCGGCGCCATTGCTTATCAGTTCCCCGCCTGGGCCTGGATGCTGATCGTCTCCAAGCCCTATATGTCCTCCCTTAAAGGCGTGGTGGCCAAAACATCGGCGTCCGCCGGCTTGATTGGCTACTCATGGATACCGGTCGGCGTTGTAGTCGTACTGCTGGTCTACAAATTCGCCCTATTGAAAACCAACGTAAGAGCGGCGAGCTGAATTGTCCCACACCGCACTCCATGCCCCATACGGTGGCGGTCCTGCCTTGATTAGTGCCAACCCCCGAGGCGCGCCTAGGGACGGAGCCATCCGCAAACGCCTGAAATT
>JAJRDJ010000380.1 GCA_028678445.1 Methylococcaceae bacterium | reverse complement strand
GACGGCCGTACGGTGCTGTTCGCGGACACCGGCTTCCACTCCGCCCAAGGCGATCCGGCCAACCTGAAAATCTGCCGCCGGGGCGAGCGGAATGACCGGATGCTCATCGAAACCGTCCTGTCGATGCTGACCGTGGTCTGCCACACGAAACACATGCGGCATCGCCTCGCCGACTTTTTTCAGGTCCATGTCGGGTTGATGGCAGCGGCCTTCAACCTCCTGATCGGTTGGTTCGGGTTACCGCCCAACGACGACGGGTTCGTCCCGCTGTCTATCGCCGAGTTCAGTTTATGATGCAGCAAAACTAGCACCATTGGTTAATAGTGGCCAAGGCCTTCCGCGAGTAACCCGCCGCTATCTCCCGCCGAACGGGATCCACTGGCCCTGGTCCAGATTGCAGTTCATGGATAATTGTAGCGGCCGACTGGGTGTGTTCATGTGCTTCACAAGGAAACTGGTGCGCTGTGTTTTTCAGTCAAAGCGTTCTCCTGACTGCAAATTAGGCTGATCCCCGAGGTTAATCATCTCCAGACTCATGGCAGCATAAATCCGTGCGGCAGCAACTACGTCGGTGATGGTCACCTGTTCATCCGGCGTATGGGCGACCTCCAATGCCCCCGGACCCAGGATAATGGGCTTTGTATCCGCCGCGAAAAACAGATTGCCATCCGAGTGGGAGCGGAACGCATCCAGACGCAGCGGCAGGCTCAGATCGTCATAGATCGCCGGCAAACGCCTCGCCAGATAATGTTCAGTGCCCAGATTGAAGCCTGCCGCTGCAAAAGCGAACTCGATCTGCAGGTCCAAGCCAGGGATACAACGCTTGGCGTCTTCGGCGATCCGCCGGATCGCTGTCTGAATCAGGGCGAGATCATGATGCGGCAGGAGGTGAAGGTCGATCCAGGTCTCACAACGGTCAGGAACGACAAACCCCGCCCGCGACGAACTCATTTCCCGAATCGAATGGACGATAGCCGTTGTGCCGGGTGCAAACAAAGGGTCTTCCCATAGCCGCAACAAGACGCGCAGCATGGATTCCACGGCATTGTGCCCGACCTCGGGGAGGGAGGAGTGACTGCGGCGGCCCGTGGTCACCAAGCGTGCCTCCAGGTAACCGTAATGGGCAAAACAGGCCGCCAGTCCGGTCGGTTCGCCAATGATGACCCAGGGCGGAGGTTGGCAGGCTTTGAGAAAGGCGGCGCTACCATCGCCATTTTCCTCCTCGCCGACGACCAGCAACAGACCGACGGGCGGACGCTCCGCAAGCGGCAAGGTGGCCAGGGCCAGCCAGGCTTCAACCATGGCGGCACAGCCGCCTTTCATGTCGGCACTGCCGAGACCGCGGATGATTTCGCCCTCCTGCTTAGGTCCGAAGGTGTCTAGATCCCAAGCCGGTACGGTATCGACATGTCCGACCAGGTAGAGTTGCTGCGGAGCCACGCCCATGGTGACCCGAAGATTATAGCGATCTCCCTCCACGACTTGCCGCTCAACGGCAAAACCAGCCCGCGTGAGCAGGTCTTCCAGATATAACTGGACATCCTCTTCCTTGCCGGACGGCGAATAGATGGCCAGCAAATCCAGAAACGTCTGCCGCAGCCGATCCGGGTCGATGGCTTGAAGAACTGCGTCGCGGCGGCGGTGCGTCATGATTTTTTCGTCCGCGTCGATTTCTTTTTCTTGCGTGACAGATTCAGGGTCATGTAGACATGTTCCTGGATATCGTCGAACCCCTGCTTATGGAAGAAACGAATTGCCGCCTGGTTATCGGCAGCGGTGTCGATCATGATTATCCGCACTCCTTGTTCCTTCATGCGGCGCTTAATGTCCTTAAACAACGCGCTGCCCACGCCCCCTTGCTGGATAGTGCCGCTTACCCCCAACCAGATGAGATAGCCGTATTTCCAGGGCGAATGCTGCTTCTTAACCGTCGTCGCCAGGGCGAAGCCGAGGATCTGGGCATCCGCTTCCGCGACCAGGCAGAGTTCACTGTCCGAATTAAAGAGGGTGGTAATTTCGTATTCATCCCAAGTGCGGTAGAGGCTCTGAGAATATTCCGCCGTAAAGATTTCCTCCCCGATGTGGAAAACCCTCGGGAAATCATCGATTGTCATCTCGCGAATGCGGAGGTGTTCCTTCCCGGGAATGGCAATGGTTGGCTGGATCGAATCGGTTGATGGCATGATGCTCAGGGCGATACTGACAAGTCTGGCTGCGGATGGCTGAGTCAATCGCAATCAACCCACGGCGCATGATGTGCTTTCCACGACCGATAGAGCAACGGGATGGGCAGTAACCGCAGCGCCAGTAGGGATGGTACGAAGTCGCCTGAGTGGCACAGTGGGTTGGCTGTGGCTTCACTCGTTGCAGCCCTCAATTTCCGGTTGACCCTAGATCTCGGATCACCTGGTCTACGCCCACCGATACCCATTGGGCATGCTCATGCTAGGTTGCCGTCCGAGCGGCTGTCAAAACTTTTCTTTTCTGCCCTATTCGGTTGATTCTGGGACTCCAGACCCAGAGGCAGACAGCGGCACATATTGGTGATTCTGCACCAGCAATTGGCTAGCACCTTGGCTTATCGAAGCAACTGATCTATTGCATCAGACTCGCTGGGTGCCAGCTCCAACTCGAAGATCGACAGGTCCTCCCGCATGTGAGCAGCCGAGGTCGTGCCAGTCAGAGGAATGATGTCCAACTGGGTTAGATAGCGGAACCACACTTGTGCCGGGGTGTGGCGAAACCGCGCCGCGAGTCGCTGCACCGTGGGGTGCGCCAGGATCTGGGGATTGGCGGTCAGGGTCCAGAAGCTCTGATAGAGGATCCGGTGCTTCCGGCAAAACGCCCGAAGGTCATGGTCGTAACCGGTTTGGGCATAGAAGCGATTTTGGACAATCGCCGGCTTGACTCGTGCGGTCTCATTAAAGATGCTCGAGTTGTGCCAAGGCGTAACAATTGCTGATGCCCAATTGCCGGACCCCACCGGCAGCGAAGATCCTCTCCAGCGCCCGCCAGACCTGCATCAGATCCGCTGCGTTGGCCAATGGCGAATGCAGCAACAAGCCGTCGAGATAGTCGGTTCCGAGATTCTTCAGGGAGGTGACGAAGGATTGCGCGACCTGGTCGGACAGGCTCGCCGCCGGGTCATAGGGCATTCGTGCCGGATCCTGGCCGTCCTCCGGAGTAAATTTACTCTGGAGATAAAGATCAGCGCGGGACCGCCCTGCCGCTAGGCAAGCCGCCAGTCCTGCCCCCACTCCGGGTTCGTCGTAATGCTTGGGCTGACAGGCCGTATCGAGGCCCCAAAAGCCCAGCGTAATGGCCTGGTCAACCAGGGCCGCCGTGCGATCGGCTTTCCAGGCCGTCCCATACAGCACTCTGGGGACGGACACTCCGTAGGCGGACAAGATCGAGGGCGTTGCTTTCAT
>JAJRDJ010000379.1 GCA_028678445.1 Methylococcaceae bacterium | reverse complement strand
GCCAATGTGCTGCGCCTGCGCCGGCCGTTCGTCATCGTCGACGAGGCGCATAACAGCCGGACGGAACTGGCGTTCGACATGCTGGCGCGCTTCCGGCCCAGCGGGGTGCTGGAGCTGACGGCCACGCCCGACCTGGAGCGCACGCCGTCGAATGTGCTGCACAGCGTGTGGGCGGCCGAGCTGAAGAACGAGTCCATGATCAAGCTGCCGGTGGTGCTGGAGACGGAACCGAACTGGCAGCAATGCCTCAGCGACGCCATCGCCCGCCGCGAGGCGCTGCAGGCACTGGCTGATGCCGAGCGGCGCTCCGGCGCGGCCTATTTGCGGCCGGTGGTCCTGATTCAGGCGGAACCGCGCCGCGGCGGCGTCGAGACGCTGGACGTGGAGCGGGTGCGTGATGCGCTGATCACCCACCACCGTATCCCGGGCGAGGCGATCGTCATCGCCACCGGCGAGGAACGGGGGCTGGAGCAAATCGACACGGATTACCGGCTGGGCATCGCGGACCCGAACTGCCCGGTCCGGTTCGTTATCACCCAGAGAGCGCTGGCCGAAGGCTGGGATTGCCCGTTCGCCTATATTCTGGTCAGCATGGCTTCGCTCCATTCCGCGACGGCGGTGGAGCAGTTGCTGGGCCGCATCCTGCGCCAGCCGGAGGCCCGCCACCGCGCGCACCCGGCGCTTAATCAATCCTTTGCGTTCGTGGTATCCCGCCACTTCGCGGAGACCGCAAACGCATTGCGGGACCGGCTGGTAACGGGCGCGGGCTTCGAGCGGCGGGACGTCGGACAATTTGTCGCCGCCGCCCGGCCGGAACAGGGCCGGCTGGATTTCGAGGGACACGCCGGGCGCGTGGTCATGCATCCGGTGGTCATCACTCTGCCGGAGAAACCCGATCTGGCGGGCATGCCCAAACCGGTCCGCCAGAAAGTCAGTTGGGACAGGCAAAGCAACACACTGACCCTCAGCGCGCCGCTGACGCCGGAAGAGACGGAGACGCTGAAAACGAGCGTGGTATTCGAAGCTTCAGTGCTGGCCATCGCCGAGGCCGCCGAGCGGAGCCGGACCACGGCGGTCGAGTTTTTCCAGACGCCATCCGAGCTGGGTGAGCGCCTGAGCGTGCCCCAGCTTGCGCTGCGCCGGCCCGCCACGGCCGCCGGGGAACAACTGGTGTTGTTCGACGACGCGGAGGTGCTGGATTACCCCTGGACGCTCTCGCCTTACGAGGGCATGCCGAGTGCCGAAGACATCAGGACCCTCGGGGCGGGACTCAAGGTGTCCGAGGGCGGTGAAATCGACATCGACAGTTCCGGACACATGGTGTCGCGCTTCCTGCCGGATTTGCAGCGCGATCTCGGGCTGGCCTATCAGGCGGACCAGTGGGACCCGGTAAAACTGGCGGCCTGGCTGTGCCGCAATTTGCCCGAAACCGCGTTGACGCATGCCGCCAAACAGGCGTTCGTGGCCGCGTGGCTGGCCGATTTGCTGGCCCGCGAGGGTTTCAGCCTGGCCCGGCTGAATCTGCAGAAGTTCCTGCTCCGGAACCTGATCGAGTCGCGCATCCGGGAACTGCGCCGGCGGGCGGTCAACCAGGCATATCAGGCAACGCTGTTCGGCGATGACGCGGCCGAACGGGTCGAGGTCGGCGATACCTGTGTTTTCGAATTCCCGCCCGGAGCCTATGCGCCGAGCCGTGACTATGATGGGCGCTTTGGCCATTTCGCTTTCCGGAAACATTTTTATGGGCGCATCGGCGACTTCGACAGCCGCGAGGAATTTGCCTGCGCCTGCTGGCTTGACACCCTGGCACAGCGTGGCCGCTTGGCGTTCTGGGTGCGGAATCTGGTGCGGCGCGAAGGCTGCTCTTTTTTTCTGCAAAAGGCCGACGGACGGTTTTATCCGGATTTTATTTGCCAGCTACCCGCTGCGGGCCCTGGGTCGGGCTCCATTCTCGCCGTCGAGTACAAGGGCGCCGACCGCTGGAACGCCGCCGAGGATGACCGGCTGATCGGCGGCTTGTGGGCCGAACTGTCGGGCGGCCGTTGCCGCTTTATCATGGTAAAGGATCAAAACTGGACAATAATCGAGGAGGCTTTGACATGACGACACATACCCTGCCCCAGGGGCTTGACCGGGACCTGAGCGAGGAGGAACTGGAAGACCTGGAAGACGTGCTGAGCATGACCGATTTCGAGATTGCCATGGACCTGCCTACCCTGGAGGGTTTTTTTACGGCGATCGCGATTAGCCCGAGTCTCGTCATGCCCTCCGAATGGCTCGGCTGGGTGTGGGATATGGAAGAAGGCCAGACCAAACCCGAATTCGAATCCCAAGACGAGGCCAGCTCGGCCATGAACCTGATCATGCGGTATTACAACAGCCTGGTTCGCCAGTTTATGACCGATCCGGAGGGCTTCGAGCCCCTCTATGTCACGGAGGGCGACTGGACTGTTTACAGTTGGTGCGAAGGTTTCATACTTGGCACGCAGTTTGGGGAGAGTGATTGGGCCGACGCCATGAGCGTCCATCCCGAATACTTCACCCCGCTCATGCTGCTGCTGGAAGCATCGGAGAGCAACGCGAGCGAAGAGGATGATCTCAGGGAGCAGGAATTCTGCACCACTGAACTGCTGCCCGCGATCCTGAAGATTCACGCCTACTTCAAGACCCATGGGCCCCAGCGAACCCCGGGCATCAGAGAGGAAGATTTTCATTTCGCTCACGGCCCCACACCGCCGCGGGTCCGCACCACACCCAAGGTCGGCCGTAACGACCCCTGCCCGTGCGGCAGCGGGAAGAAATACAAAAAATGTTGCGGGGCGAACGGACCCACCCTGCATTGAGCCCCGGCAGAAGGATTTGACTCCAATCATTACGGGATTGAGGGCTTTTCAGGGATAATTCCGTTTTCTTGCCACACCCCTTTCTTACACACCATGCACGAACTCATCAACTGGCTCGTCAACACCATCGGCGCCTTGGGCTATCCCGGCATTTTCCTGCTCATGGCGATGGAAAGCTCCGTCATCCCCATTCCCAGCGAGGTGGTCATGCCGCCGGCGGGGTATCTCGTGCAGCAGGGCCGGATGAACATGGGGCTGGTCATCCTGAGCGGCACGCTGGGGAGCCTGGTGGGTGCCTATGCCAATTACTTCGTGGCGCGCTGGCTGGGACGGCCGCTGGTGATCAAGTACGGCCGTTACGTCTGGATCACCGAGGAGCATTTCAACCGGGTGGAGACCTTTTTCCTGAGCCACGGTGAAATTTCGACCTTCATCGGCCGTCTGCTGCCGGTCATCCGCCATCTGATCTCGATCCCCGCCGGCATCGCCCGTATGAATCACTGGCGCTTCAGCCTGTATACGACGGTGGGGGCGGCGCTCTGGGTGAGCATTCTGTCCTGGATCGGCTATTTCATCGGGCAGAAGCAGGAATTGATCGCCGAGTATTCGCATGAGGCCGTACTGGGCGTGGTCTTCTTCAGTATCCTTCTGGCCAGTGTTTATACGATTCTGCACCGGCGCAAGCTAAGGCGGGAGGCGGGGGCGGCCTGAGCCTTTTTCGCCCGTCCCGTCCCGTGCCGACTGATAGCCATTTCCCTGGCACTCCGTTCTTCCAGTCACCCTCAATGTGTTCCAGGGGTCGCTTAGCGGACCCTTCCCTCGCACCTCTGACGCATGAACCAGACTTACGACGCCTCTTCGATTGAAGTGCTCTCCGGGCTTGACCCCGTGCGGAAGCGCCCCGGCATGTATACCGACACCAGCCGCCCCAACCATCTGGTCCAGGAAGTCATCGACAACAGCGTGGACGAGGCGCTGGCCGGCTTTGCCAAAACCATCGAGGTGCGGCTGCTGGCCGACGGCGGCGTGGAAGTGCGGGACGATGGCCGGGGCATGCCGGTCGACCTCCATCCCGAGGAAGGCGTTTCCGGCGTCGAGGTGATCCTCACCAAGCTGCATTCCGGCGGCAAGTTTTCCAACAAGAGCTACGGCTTCTCCGGCGGCCTGCACGGGGTGGGCGTGTCGGTGGTCAACGCGCTGTCCGACCGGCTCGACGTCGAGGTGCGGCGGGACGGGAAAACCTGGTATATCGGCTTCGAGCACGGCGAGAAGGTGCGTGACCTGACCGAAACCGGCACCACCGCCAAGCGTGACACCGGCACGAGCGTGCGCTTCTGGCCGGAGGCGCGTTATTTCGATTCCCCCCGTATCGCCGTCGCGCGGCTCAAGGCGCTGCTGCGCGCCAAGGCGGTGTTGTGTCCGGGACTCCGCATCCAACTGACCGATGACAACACCGGCGAAAGCGAGAGCTGGTATTACGAGAACGGCCTGCCGCAATATCTGCTGGACCGGATCGGTAATCTGGACTGCGTGCCCGAAGATCCCTTCATCGGCAGCCTTCAGGGCAAGCAGGAAACGGTGGACTGGGCCGTGGTGTGGACGGCGGAGAGCGACGAAGCCGTCACCGAAAGCTACGTAAACCTCGTGCCAACCGCGCAAGGCGGCACCCATGTCAATGGCTTCCGCACCGGCTTGACCGAAGCGGTGCGGGAATTCTGCGAATTTCGCAGCCTTCTGCCGCGCGGCATCAAGATCGCGCCGGAAGATGTGTGGGAACGCTGCCAGTATGTCCTGTCGGTGAAGATGCTGGACCCGCAGTTTTCCGGCCAGACCAAGGAGCGCCTGAGCTCTCGGGAATGCGCGCCCTTCGTCTCGGGGGTCGCCAAGGATGCCTTCAGTCTCTGGCTGAACCAGCACCCGGCTATCGGCGAGCGCATCGCCGAACTGGTCATCGAGAGCGCCCAGAAGCGGCTCAAGGCCAGCCGCCAGGTGACGCGAAAAAAAATCACCAGCGGCCCCGCATTGCCCGGCAAACTGTCGGACTGCGCCTCGCAGGATCTGGGCCTGACCGAGCTGTTTCTGGTGGAAGGCGATTCGGCGGGCGGTTCCGCCAAACAGGCCCGCGACAAGGACTATCAGGCCATCATGCCGCTGCGCGGCAAGATACTGAACACCTGGGAGGTGGAATCCTCCGGGGTGCTGGCCTCTCAGGAGGTGCATGACATCAGCGTGGCGGTGGGCGTCGATCCGGGCTCCGCCGAACTGAGCGGGCTGCGGTACGGCAAAATCTGCATCCTGGCCGATGCCGATTCCGACGGCAACCACATCGCCACTCTCTTGTGTGCACTGTTCGTCCGCCACTTCCGCCCGCTGGTCGCGGCCGGGCACGTCTTCGTCGCCATGCCGCCCTTGTATCGCATCGATATCGGCAAACAGGTGTTCTATGCGCTGGACGAGGCCGAGAAAAAGGGGGTGCTGGACCGCATCGAGGCAGAAAAGCTCAAGGGCAAGGTGAATGTGCAGCGTTTCAAGGGGCTGGGGGAGATGAACCCGCCCCAGCTCCGTGAAACCACCATGAGTCCCGACACCCGGCGGCTGGTGCAACTGACGTTGGCGGAGAACACCGCCACCGATGAGATGCTGGATAGGTTGCTCGCCAAGAAGCGCGCCAGCGACCGCAAATCCTGGCTGGAAGAGAAAGGCAATCTGGCTGAGATTTGAGGCGCGAATTGACGCAATGAGAAAGGGGCGCGTGCTAGACTGATTGGGCACGAAATTTGACCGGAGGAACACCGATGTCAGCCGTAATTAAAGAGGATCAGCCGGTCATGGCACCGCACTGGAAGCTCTCGACCGGCGAATACCATCGCATGATCGCCGCCGGCATCCTGCGGGAAGATGACCGGGTGGAATTGATCGCAGGAGAGTTAATCGATATGGCGCCCATTGGACCTGTTCACGCAAGCCTCAGCAGCCTGCTGTTTCGCAAACTGGGATACGCCACCGAGGGGCGGGCAATCCCTTGGTCGCAAAACCCAATCTTTCTCGAACCGCAGAGTGAACCCCAACCTGACTTTGCTCTGCTGACATACCAGGCCAACGAGTACCGAGGCTGGCTACCCAAAGCGCAGGATGTGCTGCTGGTAGTTGAAATCGCCGATGCCACACTCCGTTACGACCGCGAGATCAAGGCACCGCTCTATGCCCGCTCCGGCCTGCCGGAATACTGGATCATCAACATCGCCGAGCGGAAGATCGAGGTGCATCTGAACCCGGACCCAGCCACGGGCCGCTATCAGGATATCCGCGAGGTCACCCACGGCGTATTAGCCCCAACCGCCTTTCCCGATGTCGAAATCAGCCTGATAGAACTACTCGGTTGATGCACAGGACCCGTGGCTATGCCGATGAAGTGAGTAGAGTTCCTTCCTTCTTTCTCTCG
>JAJRDJ010000378.1 GCA_028678445.1 Methylococcaceae bacterium | reverse complement strand
CTGCTTGGAAAGCGGAACATGCACGGCCATCTGGTCGCCATCGAAGTCGGCGTTGAAGGCGGCGCAGACCAGGGGATGAATCTGGATGGCACTGCCGTCAATGAGCACCGGCTCAAAGGCCTGGATGCTAAGGCGGTGCAGTGTCGGCGCGCGGTTCAGCAGGACGGGCCGCTCCTTAACGACTTCCTCAAGAATATCATATACCTCCGGCTTGGCCCGCTCTACGAGCCGGCGCGCGCTACGGATATTGTGGCTCAGCCCCTGGAGCATAAGGCGGTGCATGATGAAGGGCTTGAAGAGCTCGAGCGCCATGCGCCGCGGCAGGCCGCACTGGTGCAACTTCAACTCGGGGCCGACCACGATAACGGAGCGGCCGGAGTAATCGACGCGTTTGCCGAGGAGATTCTGGCGGAAGCGTCCCTGCTTGCCCTTCAAAAGATCGGAGAGGGACTTGAGCTTATGGGTACCGCTGACTGAGGCGGCACGCCCGCGTCTCTCGTTGTCAATCAGCGAGTCAACCGCTTCCTGGAGCATGCGCTTTTCATTGCGGACGATGACGTCTGGCGCACCGTGTTCCAGTAAGCGCTTGAGGCGGTTGTTACGGTTGATCACACGGCGGTACAGGTCGTTCAGATCGGAGGTGGCAAAGCGGCCGCCATCCAACTGCACCATGGGGCGCAGGTCGGGTGGAATGACCGGCAGGATGGTCAGGATCATCCACTCGGGTTTGTTGCCCGAGCGGCGGAAAGCTTCCACCACCTTCAGACGGGTGGTAGCCCTCTTGCGCTTTTGCTTGGATTTGGATGTGCGCGCTTCGTGCCAGAGTTCCTCTGAGAGTTTTTCAAGATCGACACGGCGCAGGATATCATAGAAAGCCTCAGCGCCCATGTCCGCGCGGAAGACCTGACCCCAACGCTGCTTCAATTCCCTGTAGCGGTTTTCGCTCAAAAAGGTAAAGGGGCGGAGTTCCATCAGTTCATCGCGCTGGCGGGAGCTCGCATCCTGGCTGTTGGATGTCTGGTCCTCAAGCTGGTTGCGGAGCTCTTCCATTTTTTCATCGGCGGTTGCACGAATGCGCTGGCCTTCAATATCGAGATGCTCAAGCTCGCGGCTCTTGGAGTCCTTCAGCTCGTTTTCGAGCGCTTCGAGTTTTTCCTTGACGTTCTTCTGGACCTTTGAGATCATCGCGGAAGTGATGGTCTCTCCGGCTTTGGCGATCACCTCACCCGTGGCGTCGAAACGGATCGCCTTCACCGCCGGGTTGCCCATCTCATCCTGGAGAGTGGATTCCAGCTTCTGGCCTTCCTTCATGATCGGGTCAAGGCGGGAAGCGAGCAATTCGTCGTAGGAACTCCCCAGCTGAATCTTGCGGCTGGCGATATCCTTCAATTCAACGTCGCGGTTTTTCTTGACTTCGGCGATCTTGGCATTGATCTGCCCGGCTTGTTCACGCTCGGAGACGGAGATTTCGTCTTCGAGGCGCTTGAGCGCCTTCTGGCGGGCATCCTCATCGACGTAGGTGATGATGTATTGCGCGAAGTAAAGCACGCGGTCGAGGTTGCGCCGGGGGAGATCAAGCAGCAGCCCCAGGTAGGACGGGATGCGGCGGGTGTACCAGATGTGAGCAACGGGAGTGGCAAGGGTGATGTGGCCCATGCGCTCGCGGCGGACGGAGGCGCGGGTCACTTCGACGCCGCACTTGTCGCAGATGATGCCTTTATAACGAGGATTCTTGTATTTTCCGCAGTAGCACTGCCAGTCACGGGTGGGGCCGAAGATGGCTTCGCAGAAGAGCCCATCCTTTTCAGGGCGCAGACGACGGTAGTTGATAGTTTCCGGTTTGAGAACTTCGCCGTAAGACCAGCTGCGGATAGTCTCCGGCGACGCAAGGGTAATTCGGAGCGCGGTCAATCCTTTGGTTTCCACTGTCACATCCTCCTGGGGGGGATAATCGGATGATAATTCCACCAGCTTACAAAAGAGACGAATAAAGGCAAGCGCGAGAGACATACTCTCAAGCGCTTGCTAAGCTGGAATAATCTGTGAATACTTTGTAACTGATAAATTATACAACCGAAAAACCATTAGTCAAGAGGCAATATTCTTAAATTTACCCCTGCGCCCCTTCATCGAACCAGCTGACAGCCCATTACTCAAATTTAAGCAGTTGCAGGACATCCGCCAGGACAGCTGCGTAAAGTTCGTGCATCACATCGTCGCTCGCGAGATAAGGTCCGCCAAAAGAGCCATCGCCGTAAACACTGCGAGCTGTCTTTGCATCCATGATTCCCGGCACGGAAGGCGGTACTTTCGGCTGCGCTGGCATATCACCCACGATTGTAAAGGGGAACGCCTCCAGCCAGTTGGCATGGGTCGGTTTGATGCTATGTCTTTCGGCCACCTGCTCCACGGAGTGAGACATCCACCAGTCATACCAGCGCAATTGGATTCCCGGCATGCTCCCGGCAATCTCCGCCAGCTGGGTCCGGGCCGGGGAGTTGCCTCCGTGCCCATTGAGGATGAGGATACGCCTGAAGCCGGCTCCGTAGGCTGAGCGGACGAGGTCCTCCACCGCCGCGATGAGCGTGGTGACGCGAAGGCTT
>JAJRDJ010000377.1 GCA_028678445.1 Methylococcaceae bacterium | reverse complement strand
TAGGCCATGGATTTTTCAATCGCCCTGACGGCGGCCAACAGATCAAAGTCCCACATAATCATCTCCTCGTGTTAGGGGTGTCGGTGCGGCGGGCTTGGGTCCGCTGCCGCGACCCGGACGTGCGTAGGCGAGTGATTCTACTCGACAGCGACCGGCTGCGCGGCGGCCACTCATGACCCGCGGGGTTTGCGCCGGCCGCTGACCGTTCCTTGCGGTGGCAAACCCGTGTGCTGCGTATGGAAAGGCTTGCCCTTGCGGATGACCCTCCGGCCTTCCGCTTCCCGCCCGGTGCCGGCGGGCTGCCAGGCCGGTATCAAATGCTGCTTGCCATTGCCGATCAGGTCGGCGCGGCCCATGCGTTTCAAGGCCTCGCGCAACATGGGCCAGTTCTCCGCGTCGTGATAGCGGAGAAACGCCTTGTGCAGCCGGCGCTGTTTCATGCGCTTGGGGATGAACACCTCCTCGCTGGTCCGGCTGACGCGGTGGAGCGGATTCTTGCCCGTGTGATACATCGTCGTCGCATTCGCCATTGGCGAAGGCAGGAATGCCTGCACCTGATCGGCGCGAAAGCCGTTGCGCTTCAGCCATAGCGCCAGGTTCAGCATGTCCTCGTCCGTCGTACCCGGATGGGCGGCGATGAAGTAGGGAATCAGGTACTGCTCCTTCCCGGCCTCCTTCGAGTACTTGTCGAATAGCGCCTTGAAGCGGTCATAGGTGCCAATGCCCGGTTTCATCATTTTCGAGAGCGGACCCGCCTCGGTATGTTCCGGCGCAATCTTCAGATAGCCGCCCACGTGGTGGGTGACCAGTTCCTTCACGTATTCCGGCGAGGTCACGGCCAGGTCGTAGCGGAGCCCCGAACCGATGGTGATCTTCTTGATGCCCGGCAGGGCGCGGGCGCGGCGGTAGAGCTTGATCAGCGGGCCGTGGTCCGTGTTCAGATTCTTGCAGATGCCGGGAAAGACGCAGGACAGCCGCCGGCAGGAGGCCTCGATCGCGGAGTCCTTGCAGGCCAGCCGGTACATGTTGGCGGTCGGCCCGCCAAGATCGGAGATGTGGCCCGTGAAGGTCGGCGAGGTGTCGCGAATCGCCTCCAGCTCGCGGATGATGGAATCCTCCGAGCGATTCTGAATGATGCGGCCCTCGTGCTCGGTGATCGAGCAGAACGTACAGCCGCCGAAGCAGCCGCGCATGATCGTCACCGAATGCTGGATCATCTCGAACGCGGGGATTTTTCGCCCCCCGTAGTCCCGGTGCGGCTGGCGCGAATACGGCAGATCGTAAACGCCATCCATCTCTTTCGTCGTCAGCGGAATCGGTGGCGGGTTGATCCACACGTCCCGAGCGCCGTGGCGCTGCAGCAGGGCGCGGGCGTTGCCGGGGTTGGTTTCCTGGTGCAGCACCCGCGAGGCATGGGCATAGAGCACCGCATCCTCCAGCACCTGCTCGTAGGCGGGCAGACGGATGACGGTGCGATTCGGGTCGGTGCGTCGCCGCTCGAAGCGGAGCACATTCCCTGGCGCGGGGGCGGTGGCGCATGTGGCGGGTTCCATCTGATAGGGATCCGGGGCGGGACCGACAGGGCCCGGCGTATCGATACTCGTCGAGTCCAGCACCACCCAGCCCTCTGGCGCGCCGCGGGTCAGGAAAGCCGTGCCGCGAATGTCGGTCAGTTGCGTCACCGGTTCCCCAGCCGCCAGCCGATGGGCAATTTCCACCACTTGCCGCTCACCGTTGCCGTAGACCAGCAAATCGGCCTTGGCATCCATCAGCACCGAGCGGCGCACCTTGTCCGACCAGTAATCGTAATGGGCAATGCGCCGGAGGCTGGCCTCGATCCCGCCGAGCACGATGGGGGCGTCCCGGTACGCCTCGCGGCAGCGCTGGGCATACACCGTCACGCAGCGATCGGGCCGCCGGTGCGGTTCGCCATCCGGCGTGTAGGCATCGTTGGAGCGAATCTTCCGGTCCGAGGTGTAGCGGTTGACCATGGAATCCATGTTGCCGCCCGTCACCCCGAAATACAGGTTGGGCTTGCCGAGGCGCTTGAAACCGTCCGTCGACAACCAGTCCGGCTGGGCCAGGATGCCGACCCGGAACCCTTGCGCCTCCAGCAGCCGGCCGATGATCGCCATGCCGAAACTGGGATGGTCCACATAGGCATCCCCGGTCACGATGATGATGTCGCAGGAATCCCAGCCCAGCGCCTCCATTTCCGCGCGAGTCGTCGGCAACTGCGGCGCCGTGCCGAAGCGCCTGGCCCAGTAAGGGCGGTAGGAAAAGAGGTCGGGAGCCGGGAGCATGGAATTTCAGTCAGCCAGGAAGCGGAAGCCGCATTTTACGGAGATTACCGAGTGCCGCGATAGGAATTTATTCTTAGCTGGCCTGGCGTATGAGCCCCATAAAGAATGCGGCCATTAGCGCTAACGGCCGCTCGGGCCGATAATGTGGCCTGGATTTGCCAGCACCAGCACGACCCACACATGCGCGACAGCCTCGATAAATCCCTCCGGGCCATGGCGCAACAGTCTCGGACCCGCCACGCACCCTACTCCATGCCCGGACGCCCTGACCATGTTTGAACAAGCCTTCAGGAACATCGACGACGTCCTCTGGAAAGAGGCGGGCTGCACCACCGAGCTGGATTACACCGAGCAGACGTCCTGGCTGCTGTTCCTCAAGTACCTCGACGGCCTGGAGCAGGACAAGGCGACCGAGGCCGCGTTGGAAGGCCGTTCGTACAGCTTCATCCTCGACGAGCCGTACCGCTGGGAAAGCTGGGCGGCGCCGAAGGGCGCTGATGGCCAGCTCGACCACAACAAGGCGCTGACCGGCGACGATCTGCGCGACTTTGTCGACCGCAAGCTCTTTCCCTACCTGCATGGATTCAAGCAGCGGGCCATCGGGCCGAACACCATCGAGTACAAGATCGGCGAGATATTCGGCGAGATCAAGAACAAGATTCACTCCGGCTACAACCTCCGCGAGATCATCGACCACATCGACAGCCTGCGCTTCCGCTCCCAGACCGAAAAGCACGAGCTATCGCACCTGTACGAAGCCAAGATC
>JAJRDJ010000063.1 GCA_028678445.1 Methylococcaceae bacterium | reverse complement strand
TTGGTACAATTATGCAAAATTAAACGTAATTATTTTCAATTTAAACTAAATGTCAAGCAATTATATAGTAGTAAGCAACCAGCTTATTTGAAAATATCCAAGAAAAACAGCAGGATCCACAATATAATGGGGCAAACAAGGGAGGGCACACAAGATGAGGGGGATTGCAGCGGTAAAAAATTTCGGGGGCTGGAGACTTGTTATTTGGCACTTGTTCCTTGGCACTTGGCACTTGGAACTTGTTACTTGGCACTGTCTCAGAACAGACTGTGCCACCAGAAGGCCAAGGCCTGGCCATACCAGCGGGCGAGCGGGTCGAGCCGCTCGACGAAGAACAGGTAGACCAGCGCTGCTCCAGCCAGGAACGGCCCGAAGGGGATCGCCAGCTTGCGGCCGGCGCGCTTGATCAGCATCAGCGGCACCCCCACCGCGGTGCCCATGATCGAGGCGAGGAAAATGATCGGCAGGATCGCCGGGGCGCCGAGAAAGGCCCCGAGCATCGCCAGCAGCTTGACGTCGCCCAGCCCCATCCCCTCCTGCTTGGTCAGCCACTCGTAACCGAGGGCGATGGCCAGCAGGATGCCGCCGCCGAGCAGGATACCGAGCAGCGACGACTGCCAGGACAGCCAGGGGAGCGCAAAAGAACAGAAGAAACCGACGGGAATGCCGGGGAGACTGATGACATCGGGGATGATCTGGTGATCGAGGTCGATGAAACTGATCGTCACCAGCAGCGCAGCCAGCAGCCAGGAGACCAAAGTGACCTGGTGGACGCCGAAGCGGTAGAAGAACAGGGCGAAGAGGGCGCCGGTCAACGCCTCCACCAGCGGGTAACGGATCGAGAACGGCGCTCCGCAATAGGCACAGCGCCCCCTGAGCAGAATCCAACTGACGATCGGCAGATTGTGGTACCAGCGGATGGTGGTCAGGCAGTGCGGGCAGCGCGAGCGCGGGGTGACCACCGACTCCCCGGCGGGGATACGGTAGATGCAGACGTTCAGGAACGAGCCGATGACCGCGCCGAGAACGAAAACACCGGCCAGCAGGATAACAATCTGTTGAATGCTCATGAGCTATCCTTGTGAAGCAGTCAGAGGTAGCAATTGCACTATCCCTGCAGTGATCTCATTCACCGAGATCACGCGCCAGCAGCGGTTCCCGTAGGGGCACGGTGGCGTTTGCCGACATGGACACAGGAGAAGCAGGGAAATGTCTAATTCTTTGCTTCAGCCCGATTCTTGATCTTCCCACGGGTTAAAGACCATGGCGTGGCACCGGGCCAGGTCGACGGTGTTGCGAGTGGCAACGGTGAGCCCGTGCACCAAGGCCGTGGCGGCAAGCAGGGAGTCCATGACTGGCAAACGCGTGCCCCCGCGTTCGGCCATCCCCTGCAGGTCTCCCCAAGCGCACGACACCGTCAAATCGAGGGGGAGAATCCGGCCGGCAAAGCGCTCGGCCAGATCGTTATCGACCCAGCGCTGCAACTCGTCACGGCGCGGGCTCACCGGCAACTTGCCAATCCCCTTGTGCAGTTCGCCGAAGGTCAGCACGCTCAGATAGAGGGAAGTTTCGTCCTGGCGATCAAGCCATGCCAGCACCCGCGACTCCGGGGCCTTCTTGACCAGTTCGGAAATCAGACAAGTATCGAGCAAGAAATTCACAGCTCGACCTCACGAGAGAGATCGACACTGCGCGTCAGGTCAAGCTCTTGTTCGGCCAGCGGCGAGGAACGGAAAAACTGCGAAAGTGGCCTTGCCGGTTTGGTGAGCCGACGAAAGTCCTCGAAAGAGAGCACCACCGCAGCGGGCTGGCCGCGCAAGGTGATAGTCTGCGGCCCTTCGCTGCGGGCCTGCTCGACCACGCGGCTCAGCTTGTTTTTGGCTTCCTGCAACTGCCATTCATGCATCGTTCGCTCGCTGCCTTTGCGTCCGGTCATCATGGCACCCCCATACATAGCTAGACTGTCTAGACATATTAAACCACGGAGCAGGGCACTAGGCAAGCGAGGTTTTTCGGACGAGGACACACCCAAATCGAGACACCAGGGAACAACAACGTCCCTGGCCGGTGGATGCAAGAATCACGACTCACGCTTCCCGATGAGCGTCTCAATCGCCTGCGTCACCTCGTCCACCGAGATCTCCTTGAGGCAGCGAGTCCCATAGGGACACGGCGGTGTATAGCCGAAACGGGTGCAGGGAGAACAAGGCAAACCCTTATTCAACACCACGTGCTGCGGCCCGCGCGGTGCCCACTTGGCGGCGATCCCCGAACCGAACAGGGACACGGTCGGCCGGTCGAGACCGACGGCAATATGGAGGATACCGGAGTCGCCGCTGACCACCACGGCGGCCCTTTCAAGAACCGCCGCGGTCTCCGCGAGGCTGGTTTGACCCGCCAGGTTGATGAGCGGCAAACCGGCGGCAATTTGCTCCGCTTCCTGGTACTCCCCTTCCCCGCCGATCACTGCGACCTGCAGGTCACACTCGAGGCAGGCCTGGGCCACCGCTCGGAAACGTTCGCCCCCCCAGCGGCGCTCGGCGATGCTGGCGCCGGGAAACAAGACCACCAGCGGGCTCTGATCGTCAGCCGCGACTAGGGTCTGCACCGCCTGACGGGCCGCCGCGGGAACCTCCAGCCATCCCCCCGTCGGCGGGGCCGTTTCAGTCGTATCGAGTGGTTCGAGTAAACGCAAGAAGCTGGTTACCTCATAGTCGATGTGGTTGTAGGGGACAGCATGGGTGAACATGCGGGCCCGCTCGTTGGTGGCGTAGCCGACCTTCGCCGGCGCCCTGATCAGGCGCGCAACCACAGCCGACAGTCGATGCCACTGCTCGGTGTCGATGACCACGTCGTAGCAATTACGAAGCACTTGCAGCAGTTGACCGGGACGGTCGTACAGGTAGACACGGCGGATTCCGGGGCAGAGGGCAAACGCCCCGGCATTGCGGCGTTCGGCGAGGATGTCGATGGCTGACTGTGGGAAAGCTTGATTCAGGGTCTGGATAGCCGGGACAAGGTGGACTGCGTCACCGATGCCGCCGGGGCGGATGAGGAGGATGGCTTCGGGTTGTGCATTCGGGAAAGGAGCAGACGGCGGCGGCAACAGCTGCGCAAACCCGGCTCCAAACCATCGATCCACAATCTTCAGAAGGCTTGTTTTAATCATGGTATCATCAGTACATCAATGGCCACCCTTGCCACGCAGTCGCTCGAAAAGATAACGGGAGATCGGCATCAGTCCACCTATGATCTGCCCGTTCGTCAGTCGTCTCAGTGCCTGGAGCTCTTTTCTCTTCCGCCACATTGCGCCGGCTCCCTTTAAGCCATCCCATTTTCCTCGGAGGTAAGGACCTATCTTACCGTGGATCAAGCAGTAATAGGAGAAGGCACTCACCTCGTAAATCAATCGCTGAGGAAGCAGCCTGAGCATCAGGGTCACTGGAACATTTTTCACCCAGGCCCACAGACTGTTCCTGGAAAAGTAGTAGACCGTGTTTGCACTCAGGTGCCCGATAGAGCCGCTCACTTTATGGTGCACGATCGCACCTGGAACATAGGCGCATTTCCAGCCCGCCAGCCA
>JAJRDJ010000376.1 GCA_028678445.1 Methylococcaceae bacterium | reverse complement strand
GCTGACTGGGTTCTCAGCAAAGACGCGCACTTCACGTGCATTGCCGGGGTCAGGTTCGCCCGATCACGGTCTGACCGGTCTTGCCATCACTTCAGGATTGCCTGAGCAATCGGTAGATTAACCTCCTCATCCGGCAGGGTGTTCTTGCCTCATTGCTGCCCTGACAGCCTTACCGAAATACCCTAAACCATAAGCGAGGGCCTATTTTGAACATGGTCAGGCAATAAATGATTCCGTCTGGATTTTCTTGATTTCATCGCGCAGTCTGGCCGCCTCCTCGAACTCCAGATCCCGGGCGGCGGCGTACATCTTTTCCTCGAGCTGTTTGATGACTTTCGCGGCATCGGCTGGCTTCATCAGCTTATAGTCGGTGGATGCTTCGGCGACCTTGGCCCGGCTCTTTTTCTGGCCGCCCGATAGCGATCCGGGGATCGGCAGCTCCAAAATGTCGCTGACCTTCTTGATAATGCCCTGGGGCACCTGCCCCATCCTGCGGTTATAGTCCTCCTGTTTGGCGCGGCGGCGGTCGGTTTCCTCGATGGCCCGCTCGATCGACCCGGTCATGCGATCGGCGTACAGAATTGCCTTGCCGTTCACATTGCGGGCGGCGCGGCCGATGGTCTGAATCAGCGAAGACATGGAGCGGAGGAACCCCTCCTTGTCGGCGTCGAGAATCGCAACCAGCGACACTTCCGGCAGGTCGAGCCCCTCGCGCAACAGGTTGATACCGACCAGTACGTCGAACTTGCCCAAGCGCAGGTCACGGATGATTTCCACCCGTTCCACCGTTTCCACGTCGGAATGCAGGTAACGCACGGGGATGTCGCGCTCGAACAGATACTCGGTCAAGTCTTCGGCCATGCGTTTGGTGAGCGTGGTCACCAGCACGCGTTCGTTCTTGTTGATCCGTTCCCGGATTTCCGAGAGCAGATCCTCGACCTGTCTCAGGGCCGGCCGGACCTCGACCACCGGATCGACCAGTCCGGTGGGGCGGACGACCTGCTCGACGATCGCTCCCGAGTGTTTGAATTCGTAGGGGCCGGGTGTGGCGGAAATATAAATCCGCTGGGGTGACCGCGCCTCGAATTCCTCGAATTGCAGCGGGCGGTTGTCGAGCGCCGAAGGCAGGCGGAAGCCGTATTCGACCAGCGTCTCCTTGCGGGAACGGTCGCCCCGATACATGGCGCCCAATTGCGGGATGGTGACATGGCTTTCATCCACCACCAACAGGGCGTCGGCGGGCAGGTAATCGAACAGTGTGGGCGGCGCCTCTCCCGGCCCGCGTCCGGACAGATAGCGGGAATAATTTTCTATGCCCGAGCAATAGCCCACCTCCACCATGATTTCGAGATCGAATAAAGTGCGCTGTTCCAGCCGCTGGGCCTCGACCAGCTTGTGCTGATCGCGCAGCTCGTCGAGCCGGGCTCTGAGATCCACCTTGATGTGCTCGATGGCCTCCAGAATCCGTTCGCGCGGCGTCACGTAGTGGGTTTTGGGATAGACCGTGTAGCGCGCGATACGAGAGAGGATTTCGCCCGTGAGCGGGTCGAACAACGAAAGCCGCTCGATTTCATCGTCGAACAGCTCGATACGCAGCGCCTCCCGTTCCGATTCGGCCGGATAGACGTCCACCACCTCACCCCGGACCCGATAGGTCGCGCGCCGCAATTCGGTGTCATTCCGCGTGTATTGCAATTCGGCCAGCCGCCGCAGCAGAGTACGCTGGCTGATCATATCGCCCCGGACCAGATGCAACACCATACTGAAGTAGGATGCCGGTTCGCCAAGGCCATAAATGGAGGACACGGTAGCGACAATGATGGCGTCGCGACGCTCGATCAGGGCCTTGGTCGCCGAGAGCCGCATCTGCTCGATATGCTCGTTCAAAGAGGCGTCCTTCTGTATATAAGTATCCGAGGACGGTACGTAGGCTTCGGGCTGGTAGTAGTCGTAGTAGGAGACGAAATATTCCACGGCATTTTCGGGAAAAAACTCCTTCATTTCGCCGTAGAGCTGCGCCGCCAGGGTCTTGTTGGGCGCGAGGATCAGGGTCGTGCGTTGTTCCGCCGCGATGATGTTCGCCACGGTGAAAGTCTTGCCGGAGCCGGTCACGCCGAGCAAGGTCTGGTGCAAGAGGCCATCATGCAAGCCCTCGATCAGTTGCCGAATGGCCTCCGGCTGATCGCCGGCAGGCTTGAACCGGCTATGCAGAACGAATTTTTTTCCCTTGACGGGATGCTGGGGCAGGCTTTCATCGAGTATCATTTTTTGTGGCATACCACTGGACTCACACCTGTATTGATAAAAACATCATGAACACCACTCTTTCCGACCGCGTCAGTTCCATAAAACCTTCCCCTACCCTGGCCGTCACCGCCCGAGCCGCTGCCATGCGAGCCGCCGGTAAGGATATCGTGGGTCTGGGGGCAGGCGAGCCGGATTTCGATACCCCCGAGCCTATCAAACAGGCCGCCATCCGGGCGATTCAGGATGGGTTCACCAAGTACACGGCGGTCGACGGCACACCCGGCCTTAAAAAAGCCATTGTCGCCAAGTTCAAACGCGAAAACGGCCTTGATTATGAAACGAGACAGGTCCTCGTTTCCTGCGGTGGCAAGCAAAGCTTCTACAACCTGGCCCAGGCGCTGCTTAACCCTGGCGATGAAGTCATCATCCCCGCACCATACTGGGTGTCCTATCCGGACATGGTGCTCTTGGCGAGCGCCACGCCGGTGATCGTGGACGGGCCACAATCACAGCAGTTCAAAATTACACCAGCCCAGCTCGAAGCCGCCATCACCGAAAAGACCCGGCTGTTCGTTATCAACAGCCCGTCCAATCCCAGCGGTATGGCCTATCGCGAAGCTGAATTGAAGGCTTTGGGCGCGGTGTTACGGCGCCATCCGGACATCATCATAGCCACCGATGACATGTATGAACATATTCTCTGGAGAGAGGCAGGGGGCTTCGTCAATATCCTCAATGCCAATCCGGATTTGTACGAGCGCACCATGGTGCTCAACGGGGTGTCGAAGGCCTATTCAATGACCGGCTGGCGCATCGGATACGCGGCCGGCCCCGCCTGGCTGATCGAGGCGATGACGAATATTCAGTCGCAAAGCACCTCGAATCCCACCTCCATCTCGCAGGTCGCGGCGGAGGCGGCCCTGAACGGGGACCAGGGATTCATCGGGGAAATGCTGAAGGCATTCAGGGAAAGGCATGACTATGTCGTCGGGGCGCTCAACGCCATACCGGATATCGAGTGTCTCGCCACCGACGGTACTTTTTATGTATTTCCCGATGCAAGAAAAGTGATTGCCCGCCTGCCGGGGATCGAAGACGACCTGGGTCTAGCCGAATTCCTCATCGAACACGGCGGCGTGGCCGTGGTGCCCGGCAGCGCCTTCGGGGCTCCCGGCCATATTCGCCTATCGATAGCGACCAGCATGGCCAATCTTGAAAAAGCGATGACCCGTATCGGCACGGCACTTGCCTGAATTGATTCAAATAGTCCCACCAAACCAACCCAGCCTCTCAAGGAGGAGGCTGGGTTATCCCCGT
>JAJRDJ010000375.1 GCA_028678445.1 Methylococcaceae bacterium | reverse complement strand
TGGGTCAAGTGCGAGCCTGCCATCAGCGGGGAGGCACTTCCCAGGATAGGTCAGTGTTTTCACAGACACCGTAACCTTTTGTTTTGCGATAGCATGCAGCATGCCTCGTACCGCGCCAGCCGGGGCGATATGAGTTCCACACGTCGCGGCAGACACGGTGGGCGCCATCTATACTATCGGTATCCATGAATAACCTTGCATCCACGACCATCGCCGGGGCTGGCCAGCTGAAAAAGCTCCGGAACGCATTAGCCATTATTCATTGCAGACGATTGCTTTCCACGTTTCAGAAAGAAGCTGAAGGCACCATTTCCCATGACCAGGCCAAACGCGTCACCTACCTGACCGAACTGTTCTCGCGCATTCATCGCGAGATTTTCCAGGACTGGAAAGAGCAGGCCATCACCATCGATCGTCCCGGTGCAATGGCGGAAGCCGACAAGCGGAAGCGGTTCCGTGAGGCGATCGAAAGCCTGGTGCTTTACGAGGAAGAAAACAAGGACACTGCCCTGTTTGACAACAACGGGTTTGTTATCAGGACAGACAATATCGCCGAGCGCTTGGCGCGGTTCTACTACAACATGCGGGCGGTCAAGCCATTCGGCTATGGAAACAAGTTGACGCTGGATTTTTTTATGATTGCCCTGAGCAATCTCCCCGCCTTCAGTAGTGTTTATGAGCAGGGCATTGATTTTCGGCGGCTTGAAGCCCGCGACACCACGTTGCTGCATGACTACAACAGCAGCTTGGCCGATGTCACCCGGGCCTTTCGTCATGCGATGGACCCGCTCCGGACGCGTGGCCTTGAGAATGTCCCCAATGGTTATGGCCGATGGCCGGAACAGAAAACCTCGGTTTTCGGCATGCCCTTCCTGCGCTGGCGTACGGCGGAGGGTGTCGACTGCCTGGTGACGGTTAATGGCGGCCTGGTCCCTCTGGCGAGTGTCCAGGAGAAGCAGTTCCCGCTCGGTATCCACTTTGCTGATTACCCGCTGAGTCTCACGGAGAACGTGATTGGCTATTTGCCGGGAACCGAAAGCCTCAGAGACAAGCCGGATATCGACGGCATCAGCATCGGCTCGAATGGCGAGGCGCCGCTTTTCTGTCTCGACGTGAATATCCTGACCGGGTTGCGGTCACCGAGTCACACCGAATTTGTCGAGCTGCTCAAGGAATGTGCCGGAGAAAAGACCCCTATTTTCACGGTTGCCAACAATCCCGAACTTAAGGCGCAGCTGATTTTGGCGGCGGAAGGCGATGCGCGGCTGGCGCGGGGCGTTGAAATTGCCTACGAGCGCCTGAGCCGGATCGCCAGCAAGCTGGATCACAGCAAGGCGGCGATTTTCAAGGGCAAGGTGCCGGCGGAGCAGCCCATCCTGTTTTTATGCATGGGCGGGGCCGGGGCTGGCAAAACGGCAGTAGAGGAAATCGCTCGTGCCCATTGCGGTGAAAATTTCGTCACAGCCTCGCTCGACGAATTTCGCAAGCAGAGCGATCTCTACCGGGTGCTGACGGCCGCCAATCATCACAGCGACGACTACATTTATGTCGAACCTTTCGCCAATACCTTGCGGGACTGGGTCGCCAGTCAGGCGCGTCAGGAGCATATCAATCTGCTCTACGATGGTACGAGCATCCCCTATATCCCCCGGTATTCGACCATCGTCGAGACCTTCAAGCAGGCAGGTTTTCGTACCCTGATCGCCGCCGTTGATGCCTTCATCGTCAAGCCGCGGGGTCGGGAAGAAGAGTTGCCCCGGGTGGCCGCCATCGGCAGCGTCAAGGATCGATTTGAAAAGACCGGTCGTGCCCTGCCCTGGGTGGTGGCCGTGGACAAGCACATCCGCGCGCCTGGCGCCTTTCTCGATGCGCTGGAGCACACCGCGCTGGACAAGCTTTCGCTGTTCGCCAATGACGGTGAGCTGGACCGGCACTATCTGGTGGCCGAAACCTTCACGTTTACGACCGAGGAGGTCAGGCTGCTCCAGGAGCATCAGCGCATTGGCACCCTGACCGAGCACTTGAAGCACCTCATCCGGTCTCGGGACAGTTCCACGCTACGGCATCTTGCCGGCAACGATGTCGCCCGCATTGATGAATTGATTGAGCGCATTCCCGCCTGGAGCGAGGGGAATGTCGCCTACCAGGTGTACAGCTATGCCCAGGGTCACCGCGTCCTGGTCGTCTATAACGCCCGTCGGATGGTGGATTTTCTCGAAAAAGGCCAACTGAACCCGAATGCCTCGGGAGAAGAGGGCTTGTTGCACAAACATGCCTCTCTGGCCTTCCATGTCGATCCGCGTACCCAGGAACCGTGGGCCATCCGGCTGCAGGATTCGTCGGCCGGAAAGCCCATGGATGACCGGCTGCAGCGGTTTTATCGCGCCAGTCCCTGACTACGCGTTCCGCCCCGGCCAAGCAGAAAAATAACACCGTAACCCGCCGGATGGGGCGGAAGTACCAGACTTAGCGGCGCGCGAGATGATCAATTTCCCTCCGGAAAGATCCATGGTTGTGGTTTTTTTATTGAGGTTGCCGGGAAATTTGAGTACCCTGCAACGGGTTAATAGCACCGGGAAATGTATATTAGCCCGCCGGGGTATGGGGTTTGCAAGCGATCGTTGGCCCCGATTGAACCCTTGGCGCAAGTACGGGTGGCTGATTGAGCATCGCTCACAGGGTTCAGCAGTCTGGTTCAGAAAGATTCCAATAAATAACCAAGAGAGGTAGACAACGTGTTGCAAGCAACCGCATCGGTCATTATCGCGCTAGCGATGGGGCTGGTTGGAGTATGGTATGTACTCTGGCAATTCAAACAGGTTCTGAGTCAAGATCAAGGCAACGAAAAGATGCGCGCCATCGCCTCGGCGATTCAGGAGGGGGCATCGGCGTTTCTTAACCGCGAATATCGTGTAATTGGCATTTTCGTAGTGATCGTCGCCATCGTGATCGCGACATTCCTGCAGTGGCAGACGGCCATGTCCTTCGTGATTGGCGCAATGGCTTCGGCGGGCGCCGGTTACCTTGGCATGTATGTGGCAGTTCGCGCGAATGTGCGCACTGCCGCCGCCGCCAGCGAAGGGCTGCATCAAGGGTTGCGGGTTGCGTTCGGGAGCGGCGCGATCATGGGCATGTCGGTGGTAAGTTTCAGCCTGATAGGCATGACCTTGCTGTACCTCTACTTCAGCGGCAACCCCAACCAGTTGACCTATATCACCGGCTTCGGCTTTGGCGCCAGCAGCATCGCGTTGTTTGCCCGTGTCGGTGGTGGGATCTTCACCAAGGCGGCGGATGTTGGCGCGGATCTGGTCGGCAAGGTGGAGCAGGGCATTCCCGAGGATGATCCCCGCAACCCGGCGGTGATCGCGGATAACGTCGGCGATAACGTCGGTGACGTTGCCGGTATGGGCGCTGACCTGTTCGAGAGCTACAGTAGTTCCATTATTGCGGCGGCCACACTGGGTGCGGCGGTAAGCACACAGACGGCGTCTTTTATCGGCCTGCCTTTCCTGGTGGCAGCCGTGGGCATCGTGGCTTCCCTGTTCGGGATCTACATGGTGATCGGTGGCGAAGGTTCGATTCGCCTGCCGGCTTTCATCACCACTCGCCTCGATAAACATATTCACAAAATCGTCGAGAACGCGAGCCTACAAGACTTGCTCCACGCGCTGCGCGGATCCGTGTGGGGAGCGTCTGCGGTTATCTTGGCATTGTCCCTGGTGGTGGTCTTGCTCTCCCCGAGCGTCAGCTTCAATTACTGGCTGGTGATTCTGGTAGGCCTGGTTGCCGGAAATGGCATCGCCTACGTCACCGAGTACTACACCTCGTACACCGAGAAGCCCACCCAGTCCATCTCTAACGCCTGCCAGACCGGCCCGGCCACGACGATCATCCAGGGTATGGCGGTGGGCATGATGAGCACCGTATTTCCGGTGCTGATTACTGCGGTTGCGATTCTCATCAGCATCTGGTTGGGCCACAAAGCAGACGGCACCATCACAGCCGGCCTGTATGCTGTGGCTTTGGCCGGGGTCGGAATGCTCAGCACCTTGGGTGTAACGCTGGCCACCGACGCCTACGGTCCAGTCGCCGACAACGCCGGCGGTATCGCCGAAATGAGTCATCTACCCAAGGAAGTCCGCCAGCGCACCGATGCCCTGGATAGTCTTGGCAACACCACCGCCGCGACCGGCAAGGGCTTCGCCATTGGCTCCGCCGTGCTGACTGCCCTGGCGCTGCTGGCGGCTTATATCACGGCCGCGAAAATCGATACCTTGAGCATCCTGGGCCCGACCATGTTGCCAGGCATCCTGATCGGCGCCATGCTGCCATACTTGTTCTCGGCTTTGACCATGAGCGCGGTAGGAAAGGCGGCCTACAATATCGTGCTTGAGGTGCGGCGTCAGTTTAAGGAAATCCCTGGTCTGATGGAAGGTACCGGCAAACCCGATTACGCAGCTTGCGTAGGTATCAGCACCGAGGGCGCGCTCAAGGAGATGATTATCCCCGGCAGCATGGCGGTGGTCGTTCCGATCGTGGTGGGCTCTGTCCTCGGCAAGGAAGCCCTCGCGGGGCTCCTGATCGGCACCACGGCTTCCGGCTTCCTGCTGGCGGTGATGATGGCGAATGCCGGTGGCGCCTGGGACAATGCCAAGAAATGGATCGAGACCGGACAGTTCGGCGGTAAGGGTTCCGACGCTCACAAGGCGGCGGTAGTCGGCGATACCGTTGGCGACCCCTTCAAGGATACCAGTGGCCCGTCCCTGAACATCCTGATCAAGCTGATGAGTATCGTAAGCCTGGTGTTTGCGACCTCCTTTGGCTCGGGCTGGTTCAGCTTCTAAACCTCCTCCGAGAACGATTTCTCCGACGCTTAGGCAGGAGGAATCGCGGCAGACCGGATGATTTCAGCAGGTATCCGGTTCGGGGCGCTCAAGAAATTTCCCGGTTCTCTCAGGAGAGCCGGGAATTTTTCGTTTAAGGCACGACACACGCTGACTGCAAGTCTGGTATCCGGCCAGGACCGCAGCATCCAAGATTACTTGCTCACCTCGACCATCATGTCTCAAGACACGAATTCCCCAACCTATTTTCTGGAACCCAACCGGGATTACCGCGATGACAGCCTGCGCAAGGGTGCCGAGTTCTCCGAAGAGGAAATCAGCGTCGATACCGCCAAGCACTATGACGATTGCTATTGGGATTACCGCACCGCCTGGTTCGATAATGAGAACCTGGCCCTGCATTACGGCTATTGGGAAGAGGGCATCAAAACCCACAGCCAGGCGCTGCTCAACAAGAACCGCATCATGGCCGAGGTGGCTGGCATCCAGCCAGGCGATCATGTGCTTGATGCCGGGTGCGGCATAGGCGGCAGCTCCATCTGGCTGGCCAAGCATATCGGCTGTCGCGCCACGGGGGTAACGGTCAGCGCCGAGCAGGTGCGCCACGCCACTCGCAATGCCGAACGCCACGGAGTGGCCGACAAGGTGGATTTCCAGGTGGCGGATTTCTGCAAGACGCCGTTTCCCGATGAATCCTTCGACGTGGTTTGGGCGGTGGAAAGCAGTTGCTATGCCGTCGACAAACGCGATTTCTTCCGGGAGGCTTTCCGGCTGCTCAAGAAGGGCGGTACCCTGATCGCCTGCGATGGCTATGCCACGCGCCGCCAATTCAACGCGGAAGAATGGCGGGCGGTCATGGATTGCCTGAATGGCTGGGCGGTGCCGAATCTGTCCACGGTCGAGGAGTTTCAATCCGGCATGGAAGAATGCGGCTTGCGGGACGTGCATATCACCGAGGCGACCAAGGAAACCATGCCCTCGTCACGCCGCATGTATATGACGGCGCTCTGGACCTATCCCATGCAGGTCGTCATGCACTGGCTGGGCTTGCGCAAGAAAGCCCAGACCGCCAATTTCAAGGTGGCGCTGGCGCAGTGGAAAGTCTTTCACGGAGGACTGGTACGCTATTGCCTGTTCCGGGCCAGAAAACCCGGCTGAACCGGAACGATCCACCCCACTTACGAGAGGCCACGATGGGCATTTTCGATCTGATTACCAAGCAATTCATCGACGTTATCCAGTGGGTGGAGGACCGCGAAGGCGTGCTGGCGTTCCGCTATCCGATGGCCGATCAGGAAATCCAGAATGGCGCGCAACTGGTGGTTCGGGAGACGCAGATGGCTGTGTTCGTCGACGAGGGACACCTCGCCGACATCTTCGGCGCAGGCACTCACACGCTGGATACTCAGACGCTGCCGATCCTGACCAGTCTCCAGAATTGGGACAAGGCCTTCCAGTCTCCCTTCAAAAGCGATGTCTATTTTTTCAGCACCCGCCAGCAACTGGCGCGAAAATGGGGCACGGCCAGTCCGGTCACGCTGCGCGACAAGGAATTCGGGCTGATTCGCCTGCGCGGCTTCGGGCAGTACAGTTACCGGATCGCCGACCCCAGGACCTTCTTCCAGCTGGTCAGCGGCACTCGCGATATTTACATGGTGGACGACCTGGACGAACAGTTGCGCGGGGTCGTGGTGGCGGGCATGACCGATCTCTTTGCCGAATCTGGCATTCCCTTTATCGACATGGCCGCCAATCAGGATGAAATGGCCAAGCTGCTCCAGCAGAAGCTGGCGGGTGAATTCACCAGGCTGGGGCTTGCCCTGGAAAGTTTCGTGGTGCAGAACCTCTCCCTGCCGGACGAGTTGCAGAAGATTCTCGACGAACGCATCGGCATGAACATGGTGGGCGACCTCAGTCGATATGCGCAGTTTCAGGCCGCGCGCTCCATCCCGATAGCCGCCGCCAACGAGGGTGGAGCCGCCGGTGTTGGCGCGGGTATCGGCGCGGGCGTCGCCATGGGGCAGGTGATGACGTCAGCCGTGTCCGGTAAGGCCTTGGGAACCGGCGCGGAGGGTTCGGCCGAGGATGTGGCGGCGCTCATCGAAAAGTTCCACGACCTCAAGACCAAAGGCATTCTGACCGAGGCTGAATTTACGGCCAAAAAGGCCGAACTGCTAATGCGGATTTCCTAAGCAGCTATCCGGCAATGGATGCTTGGGTCCGGGCAGCCACCCGGGGCTGAGGATTGTTAACGTCATATCGAGCAAAACGGTGAGAGCGTCATACGCCCGCTCGCCATTGACAACAGGAACTGGTTAGTTGCCGCCTGGTCCGCGCGCGCCGGCCAGCGTGCAGCCGTGATCCAAAGCCGGCTGGTCATCACCTAGCTCGCTGGCCTCGGACCCGTCGCACTGGCTTCGGGGCACGCTGGAAAACTGCCGACCTAGTCGAATAGCCGCCTCGACGAACAATTGTCACTGCAGCTGGCACAGAATCAGAATTGAAAGAAAGGGGGGGGAACGGTGGTACATTTAGAGATTTTCTGATTGCCGAGCGCCATGAGCGCATCACGGTACCGGATTGGCCGGGATTGAAAGCGTGAGTCTGCGAGTGTTACCAAGTGGTCAGATAGGAAATTGACTGTTTATTTCCATCTTTTCCCGCAGGGCCGAGGTGACCCTTGAGAGCGGGAATAGAGCTCTCAATTTAATGTACTCATTGAAGGGCGTCTTACTCGGGGTTGAGCCCGCTTCAATAGCATCAGCGGGGGTAGGTGTGGATGTCTCGCTGTCGATCTGTCGCTGATCTCCCAAGTCCCCGCGCGCTCCAATTGCAGGACGTGATCATGATATTCGAGCAACGTGCTGAGGTGTCCAACATTGATGAAGCCGATACGGGATTCCTTGAGCAGTTGATAGACCCGCTCCTGATTGTATTCATAGAAGGGACTCGTGGCTTAGTCCTGGAAGGCAAACTTGGCATTCCGCATGAACAGTCGTGCGTAAGCCACGTGTGCTGTTCGCTGATTGCGAGCAAGTTGACTCAGTCCATCACGTTATCCAGATCGTCGTCCACGCGCACCAGCACACTCGCCAGATTAACCCATCTTCCGCAAGTCAAGTGAAAATCGCAGCTAACCCTCTGATCTGCCGTTCACGGATCACCTAGGTCGGCACTACAAGGGCATGGTTGAGCTAGACGGCTTTGGTCGCGTCGGTGGTGATTTTGGGCGGCGGCTGGGGTGGCAGTTCCAGCTTCAGTTGGGCCAGCAACAGTAACTGGTCTGGTTCCGGGTGGGTATAGCGCGACAGGATCAGGTGGCGGCCATCGGTCGTCGGC
>JAJRDJ010000008.1 GCA_028678445.1 Methylococcaceae bacterium | reverse complement strand
TGCATCACCGGGGCGGCCAGGGTGTGATCGCCATCCAGACCAGCGAGCGCAACGGCGCCGTGGTCGCGGCGGTGCTGGTTCAGGATACCGACGAAATCATGCTGATCACCGATGCCGGCACGCTGGTGCGAACCCGCGTCGAGGAAATCCGCGAGCTGGGGCGGAATACCCAGGGCGTCACCGTGATCAAGCTCGGCCCGGGCGAAAAGGTCGTGGGAGTGGACCGCATTCCCTATCTGGAAGGGGATGACGCGGAGATCGAGGAAAACCCCATTGAAGATAACCATGAAGGAGCGAATGATGAGCAGGATTCATAACTTTAGCGCGGGCCCCTCCGCGCTACCGACATCGGTGCTGGAGCGGGCACGGGACGAACTGCTCGACTGGGGCGGCACTGGCATGTCCGTGATGGAGATGAGCCATCGCAGCAAGGCTTACGTGGGCATCGCCGAACAGGCCGAGGCGAATCTCCGAGAGCTGTTGGCTATCCCGGCCAACTACAAGGTGCTGTTCCTGCAGGGCGGGGCAACCGGGCAATTCGCCGCCATTCCGATGAATCTCCTGCGTAGCAAAACCACCGTCTGTTACGTCAACACCGGCATCTGGTCGAAAAAGGCCATCGGCGAGGCCAAGCGCTATGCCACCGTGAAAGTGGCCGCGAGCGCCGAGGCCGAGAGCTTTTCCACCATCCCGGCACGCGGCGAGTGGGCTGTCGACCCGGATGCCGCTTATCTCCACTACACGTCGAACGAGACCATCGGCGGTGTCGAGTTTCAGGAGATTCCGGACGCGGGGGGGTTGCCCCTGGTAGCGGATATGTCCTCCAATATCCTGTCAAGGTCGCTGGATGTCAGCCGCTTCGGGCTCATTTATGCCGGTGCCCAGAAGAACATGGGTCCCGCCGGCATCACGGTCGTGATTGTCCGCGATGATCTGCTTGGCCAGACCCTGCCCGGAACACCTTCCATCTTCGATTACCAACAGCAGGCGGAGAACGGGTCGATGCTGAACACGCCGCCCACGTATTCCTGGTATCTGCTGGGTCTGGTTCTGGAGTGGCTCAAGGACCAGGGCGGGTTAGCCGCCATCGAGGCGGTGAATATCCGCAAATCCGGCAAGCTGTATGCCGCGATCGATCAATCGCCGTTCTACTCCAACCCAGTAGATCCGGCTCACCGCTCGCGCATGAACGTGCCGTTTCGCATCGCCAATGACGATCTCGAAAAGACATTCCTCGCGGAGGCCAAGAATGCCGGTCTGGTGAACTTGGAAGGACATCGCTCGGTGGGAGGTTTCCGCGCCAGCATCTACAATGCCATGCCCGAGGCCGGCGTTGATGCGCTGATTGCCTTCATGGCTGAGTTCGAGCGCAAACACGGGTGATTCCGATGTACAAGATACTGACTTACAATAACATTTCGCCCGCAGGCCTCGAGCGGTTCCCCCGCGAACGCTATGAGGTCGCGTCCGAAATCCAGCATCCCGATGCCGTCATGTTGCGCTCCTTCGACCTGCATGGTGTCGCCATCCCGGTAACGCTGAAAGCCGTGGGGCGGGCGGGTGCGGGGGTCAACAATATCCCGGTGGCGGACTACACTCAACGTGGCATCCCGGTCTTCAACGCACCCGGGGCCAATGCGAACGCGGTCAAGGAACTGGCGCTTGCCGGCATGCTGCTGGCGGCCCGGAAAATCTGTCCGGCCTGGCATTATGCCCTGCAACTCGAGGGGGATGGCAAGGAATTGAATGCCCAAGTGGAGAAAGGCAAGAAACAGTTCGCCGGCTTTGAACTGGCCGGGAAAACCTTGGCGGTGCTGGGTCTAGGCGCGATTGGTGTGAAGGTCGCCAATGCGGCTATGGATCTGGGCATGGAAGTGATCGGATACGACCCCCAGTTGACGGTGGAGAGCGCCTGGCAGTTGTCATCACTGGCTAAGCGGGCTGCTAGCATCGATGAACTGATTGCCAAGGCCGATTTTGTGACCCTGCACGTACCACTGAATGAGCACACCCGCCACGTTATTAATGCGGCGCGACTAGATTTCATGAAAAAGGGCGCCATTTTGCTGAATTTCTCGCGGGAACCCGTGGTGGACGAGGATGCCGTTCTCAGCGCGCTCGACACCGGACAGCTTAGTGCTTACGTCTGTGATTTTCCAAGCCGCAAGCTCCTGAATCATCCCGGAGTGACGGCACTGCCGCATCTGGGGGCTTCCACGGCCGAAGCCGAGGACAATTGCGCCATCATGGTGGCGGACCAGCTCAGAGACTACCTCGAGAACGGAAATATCCGCAATTCGGTTAATCTGCCCGAGGTCGTGGTGCCCCGCATCGACGCCGCAAGGCTCTGCATCGTCAATGAGAATGTGCCCAACATGGTCGGGCAAGTGTCGGGTGCGCTGGCTGAAGCGAACCTCAACATCCTGGATCTGATCAACAAGTCGCGCGGTGACGTGGCCTATACCCTCGTTGACCTGAACTCTCCGGTTCCCGATGCTACCCTTGAACGCATCCGGGCCATCACCGGCGTGCTATCGGCTCGCGTGATCTGATCCCGCTACAATGTCCGCACCTGCTTCCCCGCCCAACCCTAATGCCCAGCTAGCTACCATCCGCCGGGAAATCGACGCCATCGATGATCAATTGCTGGTGCTGCTGAACCGGCGCGCACTGTGTGCCAGGCAGGTAGCCGACATCAAGATCGCCGCTGGTGAGGTGGACTGTTTCCACCGTCCCGAACGGGAGGTCGAGGTACTACGGCGGATGATGGAAAAGAACGAGGGGCCGCTGAGCCGGGAGACAGTCGGCCGTTTCTTCCGTGAACTGATGTCCGAGTGTCTAGCCCTGGAAAAGCCCCTTTGCGTAGCCTTTTTAGGCCCCGAAGGGACGTTCACGCAGCAGGCGGCTTACCGGTATTTTGGCCATGCCATCTGCGCTACCCCGTTTCCATCCATAGACGAAATCTTCCGGGCGGTCGAAAGTGGCGCCTGCCAATACGGTGTCGTGCCGGTGGAGAATTCCACCGAGGGCGTCATCACGCATACGCTGGACAGTTTCCTGCATTCCGTGCTGGTCATTGCCGGCGAGGTGAGCTTGCGGATCCACCACAACCTGATGTCCACGGCAGAGCAGCTGGATGCGATCGAAGAAGTGATTTCGCATCAACAGTCGCTGGCGCAGTGCCGGGAATGGCTGGATCGCTTCCTGCCCGCGGTGCGGCGCACCTCGGTCAGCAGCAATGCCGAAGCGGCCCGGCGGGCGGCTAGCACCCCGCGGACGGCGGCCATTGCCGGCGAAGTCGCCGCCGAGTTGTATAGCCTCCACATCCTGGAGCGAAATATCGAGGATGAGCCGGACAATACCACCCGCTTCCTCGTCATCGGTCGGAATCCGGTGGGCCCGACAGGCGACGACAAGACGTCCTTGCTGCTGGCCATCCAGAATGATCCCGGGGCACTCTATGGCGTCCTAGAGCCGTTCGCGCGGCATGGCATCAGCATGAGCAAGATCGAATCCCGTCCATCGCGCCGTGCAACCTGGGACTATGTGTTTTTTATCGATATAGAGGGCCATCGTGACGATCCTCCCGTCGCCGAGGCGCTGGCTGAAGTCAATCGGCATGTCACGATGCTGAAGATACTGGGCTCTTACCCCCGAGCTTTCATCTGATCAATACCCAGCGAGGATTTTTGTTCATGCAGCCATCAACCCTAGCGGTTCCCGGTGTCCAGACACTGACCCCCTACATTCCCGGCAAACCGATTGGCGAACTGGAGAGGGAGCTTGGCTTGCGGCACATAGTCAAACTGGCCTCCAACGAAAACCCACTAGGCCCGAGCCCTTTGGCTCTTGAAGCCGCAGCGCGAGTCTTGCCGGAACTGCACCTTTACCCGGATGGCGGAGGCTTCGAGTTGAAAGCCACCCTGGCCAGAACGCTGGGTGTAAACCCTGAGCAGATTACCCTCGGGAATGGTTCGAATGACGTCCTGGAGCTGGTGGCGCGGGTATTTTTGTGCGGCGAGGCTTCAGCAGTTTTTTCCGAGCATGCCTTCGCGGTCTATCCGATCTTGACGCAAGCCACAGGTGCACGGGCGCTCGTCGCGCCGGCCCATGACGGTTCCCGCGGCCCGCATCACGGGCACGACCTGGAAGCCATGACCCGGGCCATCCGTCCGGATACGCGGGTCGTCTTCATCGCGAACCCAAACAATCCTACAGGCACCTATCTGGGTAAATTTGAATTGGAGAATTTTCTGCGCTCACTCCCGGAACAGGTGATCCCGGTAGTCGACGAGGCCTACTTCGAATATGTGAGAAAGCCGGATTATCCGGACGCCCTGACGCTGCTTTCCACCATTCCCAATCTGATCGTAACGCGGACTTTCTCAAAAGCCTATGGGCTCGCGGGTTTACGTGTGGGTTATTCGGTATCGAGCCCTGCCATGGCGGATCTACTCAATCGGGTACGCCAGCCGTTCAATGTCAACGCTCCCGCCCTTGAAGCCGCCCGTGCGGCCCTGGGCGATGTTGAGCATCTGGTCAGGACGGTACGCTTGAATGACGCCGGGCTGTCGGTCTTGACAAAGGCGTTGACACAGCGCGGGCTACAGGTAATTCCTTCCGTCGGAAACTTCATCACCTTCGACGCGGGCCAGCCGTCCGGACCGGTGTACGCCGCGCTGCTCAGGGAAGGCGTGATTGTTCGCCCTATTGGCAATTACGGCCTCCCTAATCACCTGCGGGTTACGGTCGGCACCGAGGATGAAAACCAGGCATTCCTCGGTGCCCTGGATCGTGTGCTGATGGCATGATCCAGCGCCTGTGCCTGATCGGGGTCGGGCTGATCGGCGGCTCGCTGGCCCGGGCCTTGCGGCATCGGGGTCTGGTGGGAGAAATCATCGGCATTGATGCCGACCCCTCGAATCTAGCCATCGCTAAGAAACAGCGCCTTGTCGATCATGTCTCCCCGAGTATTGCCGCCGCTGCTACTGGGGCTGATTGGGTGGTTATCGCGACGCCGGTCGGAGCCATGCCGACCATTTTTTCGGCCTTGCGACCCTCGTGGCGGGACGATGTCGTGTACACCGACACCGGCAGCACCAAGTTGGATGTCATCGCGGCACTGGAACGGATTTTTGGCGCGGTTCCCGCCAATTTTGTACCGGGCCACCCCATCGCGGGGGCGGAACGCTCCGGTGCCGTGGCAGCGCATGCCGGGTTATTCGAGAACCGGCGGGTCATCCTGACGCCGCTAACGAACACCGACCCGCACATCCTGGAACGGGTTAACGCGCTCTGGGAGGGTATCGGGGCCCGGGTCTCGCGGATGGAACCCCGGCATCATGATGAAGTCCTGGCCGCGACCAGCCATCTGCCGCATGTTCTGGCCTTCGTGTTGACGGCCATGCTTGGCCACAAGGACGAAAAGCAGGAGATATTTCAGTATGCGGCCGGAGGTTTCCGGGACTTCACTCGCATTGCGTCCAGCGATCCCAGGATGTGGCTGGATATCTGCCTGGCCAACCGGCAGGAGATTGTCCCCTTGATAGAGCAGTACCGCGAGGCATTGCGCGAGACAGCCGAACTCATGATTGACGGGGATGCGGACCGGCTCCTGGCCCTGTTCAGCGATGCCCGCGCGGCACGACAACGCTTTCTGGATCACTTGGAAAAATAAGAACATGCAGCACCATACAGTCACTTTTCGGGTACGGCCAGGCGGTACCCTCAAGGGCGAGGCCCGGGTTCCGGGCGACAAGTCCGTGTCCCACCGCTCCATCATGTTCGGCTCGCTAGCCGAGGGGACGACACGGGTAAGTGGTTTTCTCGAAGGCGAGGACTGCCTGTCGACGATAAGGGCATTCCAAGCGATGGGGGTTACCATCGAGGGGCCGGTCGAGGGGCGTGTCACCATTCATGGTGGAGGTCTCCATGGGCTGAAGGCACCGGCTGAGGAACTGTACCTGGGAAACTCTGGCACCTCCATGCGTCTCCTGGCCGGCCTTCTGTCCGGCCAGTCATTCGATTCCGTCCTGACCGGCGATGCGTCCTTGTCGCGGCGGCCCATGAAACGAGTCACCGATCCGCTGCGCGCCATGGGTGCCCGAATCGATACTACCGAGCGAGGCACTTCACCCTTGCATATTCACGGTGACTCCCGGCTCAAGGGGATTCACTACGACATGCCGGTCGCTAGCGCCCAGGTGAAATCCTGTCTGCTGCTGGCGGGTTTGTATGCGGAGGGCAAGACCTCGGTACGCGAACCCGCCCCGACTCGCGACCATACCGAGCGGATGCTGACGGGCTTCGGCTATCCCGTGGAGCGGAAAGAAGACGTTATATCGATCGAGTCGGGTGGCAAGCTGACAGCCTGCAACATCGACGTGCCCAGCGATATTTCCTCGGCGGCATTTTTCATGGTCGGTGCCTCAATCGCCGCAGGGGGGGATCTGCTCCTCAAGCATGTCGGCATCAACCCCACACGCACCGGTGTGATTGATATCCTGAAGCTGATGGGGGCCAAAATCGATATCCTGAATCCGCGGGAAGCTGGCGGTGAGCCCGTGGCGGATATCCGGGTTCGTTCCAGCCAACTTCAGGGCATAACCATTCCGGAGGAACTGGTGCCGCTTGCCATCGACGAATTTCCGGTGCTGTTCATCGCAGCCGCCTGCGCCGAAGGCGAGACCCGGCTCACCGGCGCCGAGGAATTGCGCGTCAAGGAGAGTGACCGGATTCAGGTCATGGCCGATGGCCTGCGGCTGCTGGGCGTCAATGCGACGCCGACCCCGGATGGCATGGTTGTCCATGGCGGGCCCATCGCCGGCGGAACGGTCGAGTCGCATGGTGACCACCGGATTGCCATGGCCTTTTCCATCGCGGGTCTCAGGGCATCCAAGCCCATCACGATTCATGACTGTGCCAATGTCAATACGTCCTTCCCGACATTCGTGGCGCTGGCGCAAAGCCTGGGCTTGACTGTCGAATCCGCTGAGGAGACCGTGTCTTGAACACGCCTATTCCTGTCTTGACAATCGATGGGCC
>JAJRDJ010000374.1 GCA_028678445.1 Methylococcaceae bacterium | reverse complement strand
CGTTCTGGCGAAATGGCCTCAGAGGCTTCAGCGGCGCGGCTTGGCGAGCAGGTAGTAGACCCGGGTCCTCAGGGAAAACAGGGGCCGCAGAACCATGGCCAGGCGGCCGGCGGCGCCATACTCCCCAGCATGGAGCCTTGCCGTCGCCCCGGCGTCGGCAAGCTGCTCGCGGGCCTGCCGGCTCCCCTTGGCAGCGGCATGGACCCGCATGTCGGCCAGTTCCTCCGTCAGGATCAGGGGGGGACTCACCCGGGCAAAGCGCAGCCAGAGGTCGTAGTCCATGTCCAGATGGCGGTCGATGTCGACCCCCCCCGCCCGTTCCCACATGCTCCGGTTCCAGAAGGTCGCCTGCTGCGGGACGAAGTTTTCCAGCAACAGCTTGAACCGCGAAAACCGCCGCGTCTGCCAGTTCTTGTACCAGGCCAGCAGGCTCATGGCGGAAGCGCCGCGGGCATCGATCATCCCGGCCATTCCGCACAGCCAGGCCGGCTCCTCCCGATCAAGCAGCGGAGAGACCCTGGCCAGTGCGCCGGGCCGGAACCGGTCATCGGAATTGAGCCAGCCGAGTACCCTGCCGCGAGCCAGGGCCATGCCGCGATTGACCGCGTCGGATTGCCCGCGATCCTGTTCGAGGCAGAGCACCAGGCGATCACCGTACTCCGCGCGCAGCTCCTGCAGACGTTCCCGCGAACCGTCGACGGAACCGGGGTCCATGACGATCAGTTCGACGTCCACCCCTGCCTGATCGAGTACGGAACGCGCCGCCTCTTCCAGGAATGCGACCTGCTGATAGCTGGGCATGACGATGGAAATCATGCCGTGCGCCACCAACTTCGCGGCAACCGGCCGTGGCGCACCGCAGGCGATGGGTAGGGGTCCTTCATTCCAGAATGTCCCTGCTGCCGTTGTCGTCCCGGCATCTGGTCTTGAGGAAGAGGAGGGAGAACATGAAACAGTTGAATACCCCCTGGACAGCGATCGTCACCAGGGTGAGGGCCGGAACGATCTGACGCATGGTCACATCGTTGTTGAGGGCGGGAAAGCCGCGTGCATACCAATCCCAGAAGTTGACGAGGAAGATGCTGAAACCCGCCAGCCCGATGACCAGGAAAACCACCAGCAGCTTCTCCAGCGAAAATCTCTTGAGTCGTTCGGTAAAGGCCGTACCGGTGGGCAAGATTCCGGAAAGATGTGCGTAAAGGTTGGCAAACAGCCCGGCGTAAATAACCTGGATGCCAACGATCACCATAAATGCCATGGTCAGCAGCGACTGTACGTCGAGGTTCGCTTGGCCGATCCGGACCTGACCGCGGATCAGCAGGATCCCCAGGATGAAAGCCGTGGACACGAGCAGGAGTCCGGGATAAATGAACAGCCAGTTGGGGGCATGCAGGAGCATGAAGCGCAGGTGCCGCCAGCCGTCCCGCCAGCGCTGCAGGTGTGGCGGCCGGTCGCGGCCATCCTTGTAAAGGGTGATCGGCACCTCGGTCATTTTAAGTTCCATCAGCCGGCTTTTGATGACCATCTCCGAGGCCCACTCCATGCCGGTCGTCACCAGGCCGATGCCGAGCACCTTGTCGCGGCGGAAGCCGCGCAGGCCGCAGTGAAAATCACTGGTGTCGATTTTGAAAAAGAGTCTGCCGATGAAGGTCAGGAGCGGATTGCCCAGCAGTCGGTTGAGAGTGGGCATGGCCCCCGGCATGATCCGCCCCTTGAGGCGTGTTCCCATGCAGACATCGTAACCCTCCTCGAGTTTCTGCAGGATCGGGTAGGCTTCGTCGAAATGGTAGCTGTCGTCACTGTCGCCCATGATGATGAACTCGCCACGGGCACTGGCTATCCCGTACTGCAGGGCTGCCCCGTAGCCACGTATCGGGCAGTGGACCACGCGGGCTCCCAGCTGCTCGGCCAGCGCCTGACTGCCGTCAGTCGAGCCATTGTCGGATACCAGGACTTCGCCGTCGATCCGATATTTCTCCAGAAGCCCTTTGGCCCTTTGGATACACGCCGGTAGGGTCTGGGCTTCGTTGAGGCAGGGCATCACGATGGACAGTTTCATAGAATAAGGTTCACCCGATTGGCGCCAAGTCATGTCAAGCCCTTCTGCACCAAATTTTCCACCCGTGCCCCGGACGTGGCGACTCCGGCCTGCAAGGTCGATGTTTTGGAATATTGCCTCATTCTGCCTTGATGGTCTCATTCGGTCAACAACATCAGCGGTCGTGTGCAGCGAGCAAATAGAATGTCCCGTGCTGAAGCACAACATCTGTCCGGTTGAATGTAGGGCAGGGAGGGCGGTCATGTCATGGGCGCAATAGACTACAGGCAGTCGTGCATTTCTCTGTGAATAATGTAAACTCTGTCTGGTAAATGCTTCATGACTTTTGTATAAGTTGCGTTAAGGGTGGCGCCCATGGTCAAGGAGGTCCTCAGATGACAGGAAGGTACGGCAAAAGGATTTGGGGGATGTTCGTGTTTTCCCTCTTGGCCCTGCCAGGGGTGGTTGCGGCGGCAGACTTCCAGCTGAAGTCCGACACGCTGTTCCGGCTTTTCGAGCGCGACACGGTGGAGCAGGGG
>JAJRDJ010000373.1 GCA_028678445.1 Methylococcaceae bacterium | reverse complement strand
TTACCAGAACCGCCCGTGGTGCTTAGATTGCTGATAGCGTTAATGGCGATGGTGGTCGGATTGGCCGACAGCACCAAGGTGGTTTGCGGCGCTAGATTACGCGTCACGATATTGTCTGTACTGGTCGATGCCAGGTTGGCATTCCCAGCGGCATCCGTTGCTATGCCCGCCGCAAGCGAGGCGATCACCGTACCACTACCAGTCATGCCGCTGACGGCAACGTTGTAGGTTGTCCCGCTGCCGCTGACGGTTGCTGTCGAAGCACCGGCAGTGCCCGACAGCATGACGTCGCCTGTCATGAAATCTGCAATGGGTTCACTGAACACCACCGTGAAGTTGATCGGGCTGGCATTCGTCGGGTCGGACTGGTCTGACGCCTGGTTGATGGTGACGGTCGGCGCGTCAGTGTCGAAATTAATACTGAAGGTGTTTGAATCCGTGTTCGTGTTGCCTGCCAAGTCCACTGCGCTACCGGCCAGGTATTGAGCCGTAACCTGACCATTGGCGCTGGGACTCAGGTTGAAGGTATAAACCGTTGGCCCACCTGAAATCGGGGGATCGGCAGGGCTATTCGTGATGTTGAGGTCTCCTGTGCCCGGGCCAATATCGACCGGCTCGCTAAAGGTGATCGTAACCAGGATTGGGGAACTGTTGGTTGGGCTATTGACAAGCGAACTCAAGGTGGCGCTTGGTGGAGTTGTATCTACCGTCCAGGTGTAACTGGCGGGAGATTGGTCGCTATTTCCCGCCGTATCGATGGCTCGCACCTGAAAGGTGTGCGTGCCCTCCAACAAGCCAGTATAAGACGTGGCACTGGTGCAGGCTGCAAACGCGCCGCTATCCAGCTTGCACTCGAAAGTCAGGCCGCCCGCGCCCAAGCCGTCATTACCCGTAAAGGCGAAGCTGCTGCTGGTACTGTTGGTAAAGCCGCTTGGGAACGGGTTGTTGGTGATGGTCGTAGCCGGAGCGGTGGTATCCATGGCCACGGCGACGGTCCAGGGCATTTCCGTTAACCTGCCCAAGGCCAGCGCGGCGCCCAATCTGAGCAAGCCCAAAACCAAGGCGGTCACCATTCTGGAGGATGGACGCATCTACCTCGACACCAGCCAGGTGACCCTGGCGGAACTGGAGGAAAGATTGCGTCAGTTCAAAGCGGCTGATCCGAATCTGCCTGTGGTCGTCAAAGGGGATGCCAATGTTCGCTACAGCGAGGTCATTCAGGCGCTCGATGTCATCAAGCGTGTGGAGATCACCAATCTGGGTCTGGCCACCCAACGGCTGGTGAAGTGATCCTGGCCTCGCCCTTGCCGCGGCCATTAGGGTCGCACCCACTCCCTGCCTTCGTCAATGAAGACCCTGATTCGCCTGGTGATACTGCTGTTGGCTCTGAGCAGTGCCTGGCTGATCCGGGAGCAATTGCTCGACAGTTCCCACCGCCGCCTGGAAGAGTACCAATGGGTGAAATTGATCGACGAACCTCCCCCCAAAAAGCTTGAGAAACCACCGGAACCCGAACCTATTCCGGAGGATCCAGACCAGGAAATGGACGAGTTGAAAATGGAGGAAGTCACCAATGAGCCGGTTGAGGCCGAACCCTCCGCTGATGATGCATTGGGCGTCGATGAGGAAGGCCGGGCCGGCGCAGACAGTTTCGGTCTGCGCTCAAAAAAGGGTGGTAAGGATCTCCTGCAATCTGGCCCCCAGCTTTCCAGCCCCTCGGGCCATCGGGGTCACGTCTTTCTCGCCTACGGCAGTTCGATCATCTCCCAACTGGAAAGCCACTTGATGATGGACTCCAAGCTACGCGAGCAGCACTACGTCATCGTCGTGCGCGTCTGGATCAGCCCGGCAGGCAAGATTTCCCGCTGCGAAGTCGACCAATCGAGTGGCAACCGCGCCATCGATGACCGCCTTACGCGGCTGATAGCGTCTTTTTCCGGCCACCTGCCACACCCACCCGCAGGCATGCACCAGCCCATCAAAATTCGCATCAGGTCGACGATCACTCGGACGCGCCATGAACCCGGTCGGCCGGGCAAAGACCGGTACCATGCCCGTACGTTGTTCCGCCCCGTGTCGAGCGGCTAATGCCATGCCCATAGGTTCAGACTTCCTGATCTGAGGTGAAATTAGTTTGGCACCTTTGCAGCGCCGTTCTGGCTCAACACCATTATCATCCTCTATGACCTGACCCAGGTCCTTCGACTGCGCTCAGGACAGGCTCTACTTCGAAGGCGAAGCGGCCATCAATTCCAAGGTGCAACGGGGGCATCCGAAAGAACAACGCCGTGACTGCCCCCTGGACACATTGGGTTGGGTGCTGGATGGCAGCGGTTTCGTGCGCCGTTCCGAGTGCTTTGACGGCAACGACGTCGAGGGCACGATCTGGCCAGTTTGCTCCGCGTTTAGGCGCGCCGCCAGGCGCCCTGGTGGTGATGGACTGTGGTCTGGCCGCTGAGGAAAACCTCGCCTGGCTCCGGGCAGGGCTATCGCTATACGGTATTGAGCCGTGAACGGGAACGACAGTTCGATCTCGCGGCCGCGCTGGACATCGAAACCGCCGGGGGTGACCCGCTGTAACTGCAACGCGTACCAGATGAATCCGGTCAGGAAGTCCGCTTGTAATGTTATTCGGCGGCTCGGGCCGAAAAAGAAAGCGTCAAAGGCTGGGGAATTTTTGGGGGAATGTGATGATGGGTTACCTCATTGACCACTCTCTACCCCACATCGGGATACTCACATACGGGTCAATTGAGCGGGCGCGACACAGCCAATCAACCGAGAACTTTCATCATGATCCGTCACGCTATTCAGAAGGATTTCGGCGTCATGCAGGCACTGCTTCACGAATCCAGGTCCGTGCACTTGCCAAGGGTCTTGAGGATCAGAAAAGAGCTAGCCGCAGGGAAACGTCTGGATGAAAAGGACGTGGCGTTTATGCACGAGGTCTTCAAAGCGGCGGGCCACCTGAAACCCTTTGTCGACCGGCATCTTGAGTTTCAGGAATTTTACGCGCGGGAAATCATGCTGCTTCATGAAATCACTGCTCTTGCGCTCGCCAATGAATTGGAGCCCCGGGTCTTCAATTGAGCATAGCGTTGCGTGCCCTGGGCGCACCCGGCCCACCCGCATGTGGTCACGCGCCTAGCCGAGGCGCGGCAGGAGGAGTATCGATCCCCAGACCAGCGCCGCCAGCAGCAATGAGGACAGTACCGCCGCCGAGCCCACATCCTTGGCCCGGCCGGACAGTTCGTGCCGTTCGAAACTGATGCGGTCGACAACGATCTCGATGCCGGTATTGAGCAGTTCTACAATCATGACCAGGA
>JAJRDJ010000372.1 GCA_028678445.1 Methylococcaceae bacterium | reverse complement strand
CCGCCACGGCCAGGGCATCCTCCAGCCGGTGTTGGTAGTAGTAAAAACGATAGACCGCCACCAGCACGTTCAGGGACTCGGGAGCCCTCCGCTGGGCCTCAAGCAAGGGCTGTTCCGCCGCGCCCTCTCCGTAAAGACCGCCAGCCTGCTCCACCAGGGCCTCGACATCCGGCGCCAGGGTCTCCTCGAAATAGAGGTTTTCTCCCTCAAAATCCATCAAGTCCATCCGCTAGCCTCGCTTTCGATTGAAGTGATTTCCAGCATGGGCGCAAGGGCGCACTCTCCGGTCATGCATTAACTCCCCTCTCCCCTCGGGGCGATTGGGGGTTCAATTCAGTTGAATAAAGGATTCTTCCGTGCGCCCTGAGCCCTTCGAATTCGCTCAGGAGAGGCTTGTCGAAGGGTGAATGGAAGAATCCAGCCTTTTTGTAATTTGGCTGTTCATGGTTCGACAAGGCTCTCCTGAGCGAAGTCGATGGCTTAATTCAAAAGCATTGGACCGGGGGTGAGGGCATCGGCATTGGGTTTTTTTCCACTCTTTCCTGCCCACTATGAATATCCGGTAATGCAGAGGAAGTAGGCCCTCTTAATTGCCCTCAGCCCACCTTCTACCGGAGGGAGAGGAATTTATTTCAAACTACATTGGCGCCGAGCCTGCCACTCAGCAGACAGTTACCGGGGTCTGCCGGCGCTGGGCCGCATGGGGAAAGGTCCCCGCCATGTCGTGATACAAAGCCATCAAGTCGCTGGTTTCCGGGGCGCGCTTGTGCTGATCGACGAACTGCCTGATGTTCAGCAGCAGCAGGGTAGCGGCGCGCTGGTCCAGCTCGACCCCCATTTCGGCAAACACGCTCATCACGGCGCGTGAGCCGGAATGCTTACCCAGGATGAATTGATGGCGCCGGCCCACCACCGCCGGGTCCACGCCCTGATAATTGGCCAGATCCTTGATGAGCCCGTCGACATGGATGCCAGCCTCATGGCTGAATACCCGCTTGCCGACCAAGCTTTTGCGCCAGCCCACCGGCTCGCCGGAGGCGCTCTCGACCCGCGACGAAAGGACCGGGAACTCACGCAGGTCGACGCCGGTTTCAATGCCGTACAACTGCCGGAGTCCGACCACCACTTCCTCCAGGGCCGCATTACCCGCGCGTTCGCCCAGGCCATTCACCGTGGTGTTCAGATGCGTCGCGCCGGCCATCGCCGCCGCCAGGGTATTGGCGGTGGCCAGCCCGAGGTCGTCGTGAGCATGCATCTCGATGTCGAGATCGGTGGCGGCTCTGAGCGCCTTGATCGTGTCCAGCACACCGAAAGGCTCCAACACGCCCACCGTGTCCGCAAAGCGGATGCGTTCGGCGCCCGCCGCCTGAGCGGCTTCGGCGACACGCAGCAGAAACCCGCGCTCGGCCCGGGAAGCATCTTCCATACCCACGCAGACCGAAAGACCCGCCGCCGTGGCCTCCCTCACCTGGGCGTTGATGGTGGCAAGGACCCAAGCTTCGTCCCGCTTCAGCTTGAGCTTGATCTGCTGCCGGGACACCGGGATCGAAAGATCCGCCATGCCCACCCCGAGACCGAGACAATCGTTGATATCTTCCCGCCGCATCCTTGACCACACCAGCAGGCGAGCCTCCAGACCCAGTCCGGCCAGCGTGCGGATGGATTCACGCTCGTGAGCGCCCATGGCCGGAATGCCGATTTCGAGTTCCGGCACACCCAGACGGTCAAGCCGGCTGGCGATGTCGATTTTCTCCGCCAGGGAGAACGCCACGCCCGCCGATTGCTCGCCGTCGCGGAGCGTGGTGTCGTCGATCGTCACCTGACGGCGGCCCATGGGCCAGCCTTTCGGACCCAGCGCGCCCTCATCAAGGACAGGCGCGGACATGGCGGCTCCCATCGTCATCGGCTCAGGCGTAGGCCGGGGCAAACAGCTTCTCGGGCTCCGTAACCGGGCCATTCTCGGCCCAGTACGGCGACAGTTTGCGCAGATTGGCGACGATCGGCGGTACGGCCGCAATGACACGGTCGATCTCGGGCAGCGTGTTGTAGCGGGACAGCGAGAACCGGATCGTGCCATGCGCCGCTGTGTACGGAATATCCATGGCCCGCATCACATGCGAGGGCTCCAGTGAACCCGAGGTGCAGGCCGAGCCCGAGGAGGCCGCGATGCCCTGCTTGTTCAGCAGCATCAGGATGGCCTCGCCCTCGATGTACTCGAAGGCAATGTTGGCCGTATTCGGCAGGCGGTTGTTGGGATCACCGGTCACGAAACAGTGCGGCACCTGGGACAGGATGCCTTGCTCCAGCCGGTCACGCAGCCGCTTGACCTCCGTATTCTCGAACTCGATATGCTCCTGGGCCAATTCACACGCCTTGCCAAGACCGACCACGGACGCGGCATTCTCGGTGCCGGCCCGCCTGCCCCGCTCCTGATGGCCACCCCGCAACAGGGGCCGGAAGCGGGCGCCCCTTCTGAGATACAAAACACCGATTCCCTTGGGCGCATGGAGCTTGTGACCGGAAACCGACAGCATGTCGATCTTGGTGCTTTTGAGATCGATCGGCACCTTGCCCACCGCCTGTACGGCGTCCGTGTGAAACTGCACACCGGCGGCATGGGCCAGCTCGGCCATTTCGACCACGGGAAAGAAAGTGCCGGTCTCGTTGTTGGCCCACATGACCGAGACAATCGCGACGTTGGGCGTCAGCAATCGCCGGTACTCGTCCAGGTCCAGACGGCCCTGCTTGTCCACACCCAGGCGGTGGATCGTGTAACCGTCCTTTTCCAGTTGGGTACACAGCGCCAGCACCGCCGGGTGCTCGACCACCGTGGTGATGATTTCCTTGCGGCTGGGATAACACCGTAGAGCCGACAGGATCGCGGTGTTGTCGGACTCGGTGCCGCAGGAGGTCAGGATGATTTCCGAATCGTACTTCGCACCCAGCAGGGATTGAATCTGCTTGCGGGCCTTAGAAAGCGCCCGGCCTACGCCGGAACCAAAGCTGTGGATGGAGGACGGATTACCGAATTGCTCCAGGAAATACGGCAGCATGGCTTCCACCACCTTGGGGTCACAGGCCGTCGTGGCGTTGTTGTCCAGATAGATATCAGCCATGGGCCACGCTCCTTGCCGCTTGCGGCATTTTGTCCGCGGGGATTACCTTGATGAACTCGCCCAGTTCCTCCATCAGGCGCTGCTGAATGCCGCCGATGGTCATCGCCGCCATACCGCAACCGACACAGGCGCCGACCAGTTTGAGATAAATGGTGTTGCCGTCCACTTCGACCAGTTCGGCATCGCCACCGTCCATGCGGAGGTTCGGCCGGATCGACTCGATGACGGCTTCGATACGGCGGATGCGCTGCACGGTCGTCATGCCGCCCTGGGCGGCGATTCTCAGGGGCTCGGGTTCCGGTTCCGGTTCGGCGGCGATGGATGCCGCATCCGGGTCGAATAGCTCGCCGCGCTCGGCCAGCACCTTGGTCAGAATCTCTTCGATGCCTTCGTGACAGGCCGAACAGCCGCCGCCCGCCTTGGTGTAATGGGTGACATCCTCCACCGTGCGCAGGCTGTTGATGCGGATCGTCTCTTCGATCAGCACCGCATCGACCGCGAAACACTTGCACACCAACGCGCCTTCCTCGTGATCGTCCTTCCACTCCACGCCGCGATAATTGGCGACGGCGGCCTGCAAGGCTTCCCGGCCCATCACCGAGCAATGCATTTTCTCCGGCGGCAGGCCGTCCAGGTATTCGGCGATATCCTGATTGGTGACCTTCAGGGCCTCATCCAGCGTCAAGCCCTTGATGATTTCGGTCAGGGCCGACGACGAGGCGATGGCGGACCCACAGCCAAAGGTCTGGAAGCTGGCGTTTTCAATGATCTCGGTTTCCGGATCGACCTTGATGCTGAGGCGCAGCGCGTCGCCGCAGGACAAGGAACCCACATCGCCTACGCCATTGGCTTCCTCCATGGCGCCGACATTGCGGGGATTGTAAAAATGTTCTTTGACGGTATCGGAATAGTCCCACATGGTCTTGGCCTCCTGAAGTTAAGCGGAAAAGGATTTCCCGCATGAACACGGGTTCTTGGCGTTCGGGTTGGTAAACTTGAAACCCGAGCCTTCCATGCTCTCGACAAAGTCGACGGTCACGCCTTCAATCGCCGCCTGACTGGCGAGGTCGATGAACACCTTCACGCCCCCGCTTTCGACGACCCGATCGTCCACTTTGGGTTCCTGTTCGAGCTTCAGGCCATACTGCAAGCCGGAGCAACCTCCGTCAGAAACCGCAATGCGGAGACCGGTGGCACCCTTCTCGGAGCTGGCAATGAAACGATTGATGGCCTTGATGGCGTTGTCGGTTAAGGTAAGCATGAATTTCTCCCGGTGCGTGGGTGGTGGCATTGTCTTTGATCAGTTCTATCGCAATGGCCGTGCCAGTCTCCCTAACTACCCGTAACTCATTGATGTTCATTGACTTGGAAAGTTAAGCGGCCAGAACCCGGCAGCCGGATACCGACAAAATCAGTCAGGCTCTGTCAGGTTTACGACATTCAATCACTCCAACAGAGGGCCAAACCGATGGTGAATCAGGAATCCATAGCGGAAGGTGACGTGGTCTATGCCGCCACGGCGATTTACAACGATGGCGGACTAGAAGACGTGGCGGAAAACGCCTTGCTGGCCGCCGCCGGCACCCGTGGCGTGCTGGTGCGCAAAGGCCATCTGGAAGAAGACGAGACGTGCAGCGTGTTTCTGGTGCGTTTCGAGGACGCGGAAAGGAACCTGGGGCCGCCGATCGGCTGTTATGCCGAGGAGTTGCGGGCAGAAGCGACATGATGCCACCGGTTCTCTTACCGGAGGGTAGCGCCGAGGCCAAGGTGCGGGCCTACCATCAACGGAGCAAGCATGCCTTCGGACGGTATGCGGCCAGTCCCGGCCATTTGGATTGGGATACCCAGCCCGACCCGTTTCGCCGATTTCATGGCGCCCCGGAGACGGCTTTGCCCTTGGCAGCGGCACGGCAGTCCGTTCTGTATGCCGATTTATTGGTACCAGGAAAAATCGCCCCGGCCATTTTGACTATCGAAGGCGTCGGCGTTTTGCTGGAACTGTCGTTTGGCCTCGCGGCCTGGAAACAATACGGTGGCAGCCGCTGGGCCTTGCGCTGCAACCCTTCTAGCGGCAACCTGCATCCCACCGAAGCCTACGTGATCGCCGCCGGCGTGGAAGGGCTTGAAAATGGCCTGCACCACTATGTCAGCCATGACCACACCGTGGAGCGGCGGTGCCGCTTTGATCCGCCGTTCCGAGGGTTATTGATCGGATTAAGCTCCATCCACTGGCGGGAAGCGTGGAAATATGGCGAACGCGCCTTCCGCTATTGTCAGCACGACGTGGGTCATGCCCTGGGTGCGTTGCGCTATGCCGCCGCTGTATTGGGCTGGCGGGTGCGCCTGCTGGATGAATGGAGCGATGCCGAGCTTGGCGCCCTGCTGGGCGTGGACAGGGAAGACGATTTCACCGGTGCCGAGCGGGAGGCGCCCGATTTGCTCTGTTGGATCGAAACCGGTGCGGACATGACTTTGGAACCGACCATAGCCGTCCTGGTGGACGCTGCCCGAGCCGGATTGTGGCAAGGCCAGGCCAACACCTTGAGCCCAGCCCATGAGTTCGAGTGGCCGGTGATTGAGGAAGTCCACGCGGCAACACACAAACCGCGCACACATAGGGGCGAATTCATTAGCCCTGATGGCATACCCACCATCGCTCCGAGCGTGTGCGAACTCACCGCCCCCGTGCTTATAAAACAACGCCGCAGCGCTCAGGCCTTCGACGGCGTAACCGCCATTCCCGCCAAGGCCCTATACCGCATCCTCGATGCCACCCTGCCGCGGCCCGACGTGCCACCCTTCGACGCCTGGAACTGGCCGCCCCGGGTAAATCTCGTCTTATTCATCCATCGCGTCCAGGGTTTGACTCCCGGCTTATATGTTTT
>JAJRDJ010000371.1 GCA_028678445.1 Methylococcaceae bacterium | reverse complement strand
TATTCACTCATACTGAGCCCGTCGAAGGTTCTCCTGAGCAAAGCCGAAGGGCAGTAACGAATAATTTTCGAAATTCCCCTCAGGCTTGAGACCCTGAAGCTCGGGATGTGCCTCTGGTTGGCGTTGCCTTGGGCGTCCGCAAAAACTGGATGATCAGCGCATTGACCCGCTCGGGCACTTCGGCCTGGACCCAATGGCCGGCATCCGGAATGAGCTCCAGTCTGAGGTTTGTAACCCAGGATTCAAGACCTCCGGTCAGGCGGACATCCAGATAACGATCCCGCACCCCCCAAATCAGCAGGGTAGGCGTGTCGATGCGGCGGATCGTCTGCTGTTTTTGACCCGGAAACAGGCCTCGAAAGATCGCCCGGTAATAATTGATCGCCGCCGTAAGCGCGCCGGGCTGGGCAATCGCTTGCTTGTATTTGCCGATCGTTGCCGCATCGAATGTATCCGCACGCACCGGATCGCGGCGGAGGATGTTTTCCAGCCCGGCAAAACCGCCCGCCCGCATGAACAGCTCCGGCAACCAGGGGAGCTGGAAGAAAAAGACATACCAGGACTTTCGCAACTGCGGGAGCGTCCGCAGCTCCTCGAGAAAGCGTTGCGGATGCGGGGCATTGAGGACGATCAATTTCCTCACCGCCTCGGGATAGCGCATGGCAAAACTCCAGGCAATGGCCCCACCCCAATCATGGCCCACGAGCATCGCACTTTGCTCACCGGCCTCGTGAATGAGTCCCAGTACATCATCGAGCAGGGCTTGCATCCGGTAATGCCTGACCCCCTTCGGCTTCTCCGACGTATTGTAGCCGCGCTGGTCGAGAGCGATGACGCGAAAGCCGGCGTCTGCAAGGGCCGGAATCTGATAACGCCACGCATACCAGAATTCGGGAAAGCCGTGCAGCAGGATGACCAATGGGCCCCTGCCGTACTCCACATAATGCAGCCGGACCCCATTGATCACGCGAGCGTGATGGAAGCCGCTCGGTGCGCCCGCCTCCCCCGCAACAAGCGATAAATCAGCTTGACCTGTCATTGGTGTGTAAGGCCTCTCCCGGGTTTCGGAGCTAAGGGCAGCCGTTTCCGTCCTTCAATAGGCATGTACGGACCGAACCCCGGCCACACCACAGTGGCAGCTCCCCGACATCGGCCCGCCACCCTTTTGCCTAAGCAGGAGGCGGTATCAGTCAATGATCTTGATGGTGGCTGTCGCGCCGTTAGCCTTGACCGAGTCTATACCGACGTCACGATTCGCGGCGGACTGATACAGTTGGCTGGTGCCGATCACTTGATGATTGGCGGCCAGCAAATTAAAGAAAGGCCGTCCGTCAGACGCGTCTTTCCGTTCATAGCGCTCATCGAGAGGGCTATTCTGTTGCACCGAGGCAATGCCGTTCTCAGCCGATGCCTTGGTTTGATAGGTCTCACTCCGCAGAATGATCTCGTTATTACCCGCTTTCAATACAAAACTGTATTGGCCCTTATCGTTCACGGAAAGTTCATACCAGCCTGACATATGCCCCTCATCGCGGTTGTGGTGAAATAGCTTCTCATCGTAACCATGGGCCAAGAGGAGATCAATGGCTGCAACTCGAATTAATGGAACCTCTAACAATTGCACTTCGACAAGCTCAGCGCGACCGGTTATCTAGACAAATCAGCCGCTTATCCGCTCGTGAGAACTTGTCGAAGGCTCTCCTGGGCGAAGCCGAAGGGCATGAATGGATCATTTTTAGAGGTTTCCTTAAGAGCAATCTGCCCGGCCCTGCGTTGATGATGAGGCGAACCGCGCCATCGCGCCATCCCTCGCGCGGTGCAACCAGGTCATGGCCACCATCCTCCGATGGCTAGCCCGCAAGCCGATCTTGGCTTGGCGTATCGTCTTCTCTGCGCCGCCAATCTGGCCTATGGCGTGACCGGAACGACCGAAAGCACCGGCTTGCTTGAAGTGCTTCAACCCATCTTGCCGACCCTGGCGGCCGTGGAAGAATTACTGGGCAACCTGGGATTTATTCCGGGCTCCATTCATGCTCACCAGTCGTCCAGCCGTTACGGGATTGACGCCTATCTTTACGGGGAGACCGAGGAAACCGCGATTCTCGCCTTCCGCGGCACCCTGCCGATGCGGTTTTCGGGGCGTCTTACGCAAATCCTTGGCGACTGGCTCAACAACACCCAGACCGCCCTGGTGGAGGGCAAGCCGCTGGGTATCCCGGGCCAAATCCATGAGGGCTATGCCGAATCCCTGGAAAATCTCTGGCATTCGCCTGGCGGCATCTCCGGCTTGCTGGCCCGGGTCGCCAAGGCCACCGCCGGGGGCCGCCGGCTGCTGGTGACGGGACATAGCAAGGGGGGCGCGCTGGCGGCGCTGGTGGCGTTGAGACTGGCGGAAACCGGGGTACCGGAGCTGACGCCCGCGGGCGTATTCACGTTTGGCGCGCCGCGAGCGGGCAATCTGGACTTTGCTGCCGCTTTCCAAAGCGCCTTTGGCGGTAGCGCCTGGCGTTTCGAGTACCAGGATGACATCGTGCCGCACCTGCCGCCTTCCGAAAATTTCTGGCTGGCCTTGCAGGAAGCCGTCAGCCGGTTGCTGGACAAACCGGCGGCATGGCCCTGGCCGGCGGTAGTGGCGAACGCCCTGGCGCTGAAGGAACTCGGCGGCTATGCACCGGTAGGGCAGCTTCAGTTCATCGACTGGAACGGAAGACTAAGGACCGACGACACGGCGGCGCTCCGCTCCGAGCGCCGGGAACACCTCACCCGCACCCTGACCACGGCGCTGCTGGAGATCAACCGCGATCATCTCCCCATGCGGGGTTACGGTTACATGAATTTTCTGGAAGCCAGCAGGCGCTAAAGACCCATGTTCAAACTGAATCCCCTCAAACACCTGCGCCCCTTCCTGATCTATGGTACGGCGGCGATTCTGACGGCTCTTTTAACACTCTACATCCTGTATCTCCAGTCGCGGCGGGATCTGGAACCGTGGCATCTGGCCCGGCTTGACGCTGAATTCACGGCCGAGGACGCCAAGGCAGTCAACACCCTGAGCGATTATCAGCGCCTTGAAGGGCGGGTCTTCAGCCAGCTTCGCGAAGAAGTCTACGACCAGGTCCCAGACGAGCAACGGCGGCTGGTCAATCGCTACGCGGATGGCAGTCTCGCCGATCCCACCGCCTACCCCAGGGACTGGAACCGGAGTTTCGAGCTGGACGCGGCCCCGGCTGCCGGCGGCCTGTTGCTCCTCCATGGCCTGTCGGATTCCCCCTACTCCATGCGCGCCCTCGGGGAACGGCTGAACCGGCGGGGCTGGCGGGTGCTGGGCTTGCGCCTGCCGGGACATGGCACGGCGCCGGCGGGCTTGACGCGGGCCACCTGGCAGGATTTCGCCGCCACCATGCGCCTTGGCGCCCGCCACCTGCGGCAGAAAATAGGCCCCGAAGCGCCTTTATTCATCGTCGGCTACTCCAACGGAGCGGCATTGGCGGTGGAATACGCCCTCGCCCGGCAGGGCGGCGAGGATCTGCCCCGAGTCGATGGCCTGGTGTTGCTCTCTCCCGCCATTGGCGTGAGCCCCGCCGCGGCACTGGCGGTCTGGCAGTCCCGCCTGGCCCTGATTCCGGGCCTGGAGAAACTCGCCTGGAATTCCCTGGCGCCGGAATACGATCCCTACAAGTATGCTTCATTCGCCGTGAACGCCGGGGATCAGGTTTACCAGCTCACCCGGGTGATCGGTAAGCGGCTGGCCGCCCTGGCAAGAACGGGCGGTCTCTAGGACTTACCCCCCATCATGGCCATGCAATCCGTCGCCGATGCCACCGTCTCGGTACGGGCACTAATGACCACGCTCTTTCTCAGACTGGCGCCGGGACTCCATGAGCTGATCGTTTTTGACGTCAACCGCCATGCCGAAGTGAACGCCCTGATGAATAGGGACGCCGCCCCCAGCCCAGATTCGCTACTGAATGGCGCGCCCCTGAACTTCAAGCTCAGTGTCCTGCGCAACGCGGGTGCCGATAGTCAGCGGATCGAGATCGCTCATCGCTTGGCCGGAGCCTCCGCCATCAGCCGGGAGTCCACCACGCTGGCCTGGCCGCCGCTGGTCTATTCGCTGTCCCATGTCGCCCTGCCCTTCGCGCCGGACGATCCCATCTATGGCGCGGAGGTGCCACGTCCGCTCCGCGCCATTTATTTGGGCCGGCCCAACCTGCTGGGGGAACGGGGCCTCCTCGCCATACCCGCCGGCGACCTGATTCGGCTGCGTTTCAATCCGTTCTTCGATTACATGGAACAGCGGATTGAAGCCTTTTTACAGATGCACTCGCCCCGTATTGCCGCCGCGCACGCGCTGGAAAGGAACGGGCCTGTCGAGCTCGGGGATCCGCTTGGCGGACCTCCGTGAATTGCCCTGAACCGATCCGGGCCACCTTCCGCTCCCGCCCGGTCATTCTTTGCGAAACTGGAAACGCCCGGGGCGGATTGGAGCAAACCCAAGGCGCCGCCAAAACGGGCGAAAGACGTCCTTCCTTTGCTTGATGGCGTGCGGCAAGCCAGGAAGACCCCGCGGATCGGCTAGAATGCCAAGGAAACAGGTGCTTG
>JAJRDJ010000370.1 GCA_028678445.1 Methylococcaceae bacterium | reverse complement strand
GTTCTTGAGGAGACGCGCGCAGTTTTCCGCGTCCTCCTTCAGGCCGATGGCATTCGCCAGTTCGGCCATGTTGCTGACGCTCCAACCATTCCACAGTGTGTTGGGAACATCGGCATGCTGTTCACGGTCTTCCACGATAGCCAGCCAGTCGCCGTAGCCAATGAACTTCTGGCCATCAACGTGGAACACGGGCCCCGTGCGCAAGTAGCCGGTGAGGCTGCGTTCAATGTGCCCCAGGTATTTCTGCAGCGACTCGTAGTTTGCTTCGACGATGCGCGTGTTACCGTAGAACCGATAGAGCGTATACGGCACGCAGACCCCATCGTCCGACCAGCCCGGCGATTCGATATCACCCCAGATCGGAGAGACCTGGAGGTAGGCGCCGGACTTGCCCAGGGATTGCGCATCCACAATGTCCGCCATCCACTTGGTCAGAAAGGCATTCATGTCGAAGGAATAGCACCAGCTGTAAATCATCTGCCCCAGCCCCATCCAGCCCAGCCGCTCGGCGCGGTCGGAGCAGCCCGTGGGAAGATCCACCAGGTTCGCGATCAGGGTGTTGACGCAATTCTTGTAGAGTTGGTTCACGCGCCCGTCCGAGCACTCAAAGTTCCCGTTGAGCTGCAGGAGGAGTTTCGGAGTGGACCCGTAGTTGAACGGGCCGGCCCAGATGTAGCCGGCATACCAACCGGTGGAGAGTATGGCCGCCAGCGCGTTGTGGCCCCTGCGGAGCATCGACGTGACATCGTAAGTGTGGTAATAAACGCGTTTCCGAAAGTCGGTCCAACCGGGGTTGAGGGAGTCGTTCCCAACCCGCTGGCCGTTGATAGTCGCGATATAGGATCCGAGGGCGCTGGCGTAGAGCATGGCACGGGCGACTTTCTTTCCCGTGACGATGCCTTTGCGCCAATAGGTGGCTTGGGGAAGCTTAGGGTCCGTCTTCGCCTTATAGGTGTAGCCGATCCAACGCGCAGACCAGTCCTGGGGCTTGAGCAGGCCCATGGACCAGCGGGAAGCCTCGCTCCAGGCCGACGGCCGGTTGCTGTTGTCCCAAACCCGCACTTTCCAATAGCAGTCGATCCCGGATTCCAGGGGCCGGCCGGAATAAAAGATCTGCGAGTTGCCATCAGAGGCGACCTTTCCGGAGTCCCAGAGATCGCCCATCTCCGCGGCAAGTCGATTCCGGTCACTGGCCACGAGGCCCTGATACGCCGTTTGCCTGAGACCTCGCTGGTGGCTTTCGGCTGCTGTGACAATCCAACTCAGCCTGGGGCGGGCGGCATCGATGCCCAGCGGGGCGACCCTGTAATCGCAGCGAAGGTGCGCCGGGAAAAGCGCGCCATGCGCGGTGGAAGGCGCGAGATGAGGATCGTTGCCGTATCCAGAGACGGCCACGAACAGGGTGACGCTGACCGTCAGGAGATGCGTGACCGTGGGGCGTGGGGTTGGGTTCATAGATTGGTTCATTGCTGCCGCGGCACCCATTGGCTCCAGTCCATGGTGGCATTCGAGAAGGCTTCATACCCCTTCGGGGTGTGCTCTCCTAATTCCGGATTGAGATAGGACTTGAGCCACGCTTTGGGGTCTCGCTGAAACTCCGTGAGCATCTGGGCCGCAGCCGCCCGGCCGCCCTGGTTTTCCAGGTCCTTCTTCAACAGCGCCTCCAGGCGTCGCGCGACCCGGTTGAACTGTTTTGCGTCTGCCTGGACCAGGCGCGCGTCCTGTGCCGCCAGGGTTTCGAGCAGGTGGAGGGATTTCGCCCGCACCGAGCGAGCGGTCTTCCACACCACGTCCCGCTGTGTGCGAATATCGTCCTCCTGGCTGCTGCCGGCCTGGATAGCCTGGTCATAGAACGCAACCGCCTTGAGACTCAGCACAGCGCAATCCTCCAGCCGCAGGGCGGCGTCTTCAAAAAGCCACGGGTGCGCCTTGCTGTCCTGGGTGAGCATGAAATTGGCCCGCCGGTTGGCTTTCCAGATGGGAGTGTCCCAGGTGGCGTTCAGAATGGACGCCGACTCCCAGGCATGCGACCCATCCCGGTTGCGATCCAGGCCCATGGGACCGATCATGTAAGTCGTATCCCAGGGAAAAGCTTCCACCGATTGCGCGGTCAACTCCCAGGCCTGGATCAGGAGCGGCTTGGCTTTGGCTCCGTAAGGCGCGGCAATCTGCTCGAGCAGCTTCTCCAGTGACGCCTGGGGCGATTTCATCCAGGCCTTAAGCATGGCGGCGTTTACGGAGAAGGTGGAAGGGGCAAAGCCGTAATACTCCTTCACGCCAACGACTCCCTCCATTTCCTTCCAGGCGTTCATCTGCTCATAGATCAGCCGTGGGAAGAAATCCTCGATCTGGTAAAGGGGCTTGTAGAGCGTATGATCGAACTCCCCCCACACCGGGATTTTGCGCTCGTGGGCCATCCGCACGAGCCGTTTCACCCCGAGGTCCGATCTGAAGGAGCGCTCGTTGAAGGGATACACTTCGTTGCTCGTTGACGGGTTCAGCACCAGGCCAAAATGGTCGGGCTTGACCTTGTCGAGGATGGCGACGACCTGGCCTTTGGACAGCTCCCAGGGCTTCCACCAGAGCGTCGTGTCCGGGCGGCATTTCTGCATGGTTTCGTTCAGCAGATTCAGGAAGTCCGGAACCCGCTCATCCAGCGGCACTCCGCTGCACCGGGGGCACGGTCCGAACTCGCTGCAGAGCCACGCACCCTGGTCGAACGTATAGACGAGGACATCGTCCACCTCGCGGAACGACTCCATGAAACTTTTCAGCAGCTCCTGGTACTTCTTCTGCACCGCCGGGTCCAGGATGCACGCGGGCCGGCCGTTGACCATCCGCGGGATGCCGAAGTGGGCCAGGGTCCGCAGTCCGTGCTTCTTCGCCTGGCTGATCCGGAACGCAAATTTCTCCCGCTGCCTTGCGTCCAAGTCCTCCAGGTTCAGGACCTCGCCGGCCGGCTTGTGGCCCCAGGCGATGCTGAGCTGGATGGTGTTAACGCCCAGCGCCTTGATCTGCTCCAGTTGCTCGTCACTCCAGCGGATGTCGGGGACGGAGGGATTTCCCACAATCCCCACGAAGTATCGAAAACCGCCTGGATCGCCCGGTGCCGCCTCCAATTTCGCGGACAGCCAGGCCCAGCCCCCGGCGAGGAGCAGGAGGTGAAGCGGGAATCGGATTCCTGCCAGCCAACCAGATTTCATAGTTTTTACGTAGTTTGTGCGACCCTACAGGAGCGCGTCGACTGCTGCCAATGAACTTCCGAGCCTGACTGACATTTGCACCCCTCGCACCTTTCAAACAGGCTCGAGCCCCAATGGGATCGGAGCGCCAGAAACCGCCAGCTACATTTAGGCGCTGCAAAAAGTCCAAAACTATCCTCGTCGCGCTCACGGGCCCCATGGTTCAATCCGAACATGAACCGACGACGATTCCTGGAAGCGAGCATAGGAACTGGGATAGCGGCCATGCTGGCGAATCCCTGGCTTAAACCGAGCTTGGCCGCCGCTGAACCCGCAGGCCGCGACCTCAAAGCGCTCTTCGAGTCGGACGATCCGAAGCTAAACCGCATGGCAGCCGACGTCATGCGCCATTGTGTGCTGGCCAAGGTCAAACCGCCGGAAGGGACGGCCAAGCGACGGTGGCTTCAGGCCGGCACGGGTGACGCGTTCTACGGCCAGTGGATTTGGGATACCATGTTCGTGGTGGACCTGCTGGCCATCCTGCCCGAATACAAGGAGACCATTCGCGACGTGTTTCAGAATTACTGGGACTTCCAGGAGCGGTGGAACGCCCGGTTCCCCGCCTACGCGCACAACATGGTGCCCTGCATGATTGAACCGCGCGGCAACGTCAAGCCCTGGCACCAGTACCCGGCGTATTCGCAGATTCCCATCCTGGGCTGGGGCATTGAGCGCGTTTACCAGCGCAACGGGGACAAAGAACTGCTGCGCCAATCCCTCGTGCCCCTGGAGAAATTCCACGAATGGTATTGGCGGGAACGGGATGTCAC
>JAJRDJ010000062.1 GCA_028678445.1 Methylococcaceae bacterium | reverse complement strand
CTTGACCGTGCGTCCTTCGGGCGACACTCTGGGGTGCGAAAGGGCCGGGCCGGATCGGGTTAGGCGTCGAGTTGGATGCTCAAACGTTCAGCGACTTCGTGCCCAGAATTTCTCTCCCCTTAGATGGGCCAACCGGCTTTCATGCTCGGGGGCGAGTGGCGGACCGATCATGACGGGTTAGGCCGACGGTTGACGCCTTACCCTGACAGCCCAGTTGCCAGTCCGCACTCAGCGTCAGTAACCGTCAGAAGCGATATTGAGCCCGGCGGGCAAGTTCGTGGCGCGTCCAATATGGGAGTGTATTTGGCCATCCGGGTGGAGTTCGATCCAGCGAAAGCCGGACGGAACAGGATCAAGGGTAAACTCGGCTTGACCGGGCTTGAACTGGAAACAGGTGGACGGCGTGCCGAGAATGCGCAGTCCCCGATATTCCATGTCCATCGCCTGATGGACATGGCCGAAGACGATACCACGCACCTGGGAATAGCCTTGGAGCCGCGCAAAGAATTCCGTGCTGTTGTCCAGTTGCATGGTATCCATCCAAGCGCTGCCGCTCGGCACCGGGTGGTGGTGCAGAGCGATCAGGGCATGGTGGCCGGGCTGCTCGTCCAGAAGTCTTTCCATCAAATCCAGCTGGGCCGGCGCCAGCCGTCCAACCGGCACGCCCGGAAGGGTGCTGTCGAGACAGAGTATCTGCCAGCGATCCAGCAAAATCAGCGCATCACAATGGATGCGATCGTTGACCAGTGTGCTGGCCATGAGGGCTGGATCGTCATGATTGCCGGGCAGGCAATAGACCGGACATGGCAGGACGGACAGTCGTTCCTTCAGGCGACGATAGGTCGCCGGTTCGGGATCCTGCGCCAAGTCACCCGTCAACAGCGCGAAATCTAGAGCCCGGCCGTCGGCTAGAGCGGAGGCCAAGGTATCGAGAAAAGTCTCTTCAGTATCCACGCCGAGCAACCTGTCACCGGGCCGGGCGCAAAAATGGAAGTCTGTGATCTGCAGAATCCGGACGACATCCTCAGGCTCATTGATCATATCCGTTGCCTTGCGTGTGATCCGGGTCGGGTACCGTCGCGGTCAATGTAAGGAGTCCACCAAATAGCCCGAACTCAGAAGTGTAGGAGTGAGTGAATGTCCCGTTGGCCCAGTCGCTCGCGGCCGCGCAGTGCAACGAGTTCGACCATGAACGCGCAGGCCGCCACTTCGGCCCCCAGGGATTCCAACAACTCGCAACTGGCGAGGGCAGTGCCGCCGGTCGCCAGCAGGTCATCTATGATCAGTACCCGATCTCCTTCTCCAACGGCATCTGTATGGACTTCCAGAGTGGCCGAGCCATATTCGAGGTCATACTGGATCGACTTCACGTCGTAAGGTAACTTGCCAGGTTTTCTCAGCGGGACAAAACTGACCCCCAATTGCCAGGCGACCAGTGAACCAAAGATAAACCCCCGTGCCTCCATGCCGGCGACGGCAGTGATCCCCTGGCCCACGAAGGGTCTATGCAGATGGTCCACGACCAAACGGAGGCTGAGCGGATCCTGCAAGACCGGCGTTATATCCTTGAACAGAATTCCGGGTTTGGGGAAATCCGGGATATCGCGGATTTTGGCTATCAGACGGTCCATCAGGCCGACTTCTTGATGCGCTTGTGCCCGCTCAGTTGGTTCCGGAATGCGGTGATCGAGTCGAGTATGCCTGCGACATCCAGCCCCGCGATAGCCAACACCTCCTCACGCGAGCCTTGTTCGATAAAGGCATCGGGCAGCCCGATGATCAACAAGGGTCGGTGGACACCATGGGCATTGAGGACTTCGTTCACGCCATTGCCGGCCCCGCCGGGGATGGCATTTTCTTCGATGGTCACGATCATGTCATGGCTTTGAGCCAGCTTGAGAATCAACGCTTGATCCAACGGTTTCACGAAGCGCATGTTGACGACGGTTGCCCCTAGTTGCTCGCCCACTTCCAGAGCAGGTGTGACCATCGAACCAAACGCCAGCAAGGCGATGCCCTGACCTTCGCGGCGAATTTCGGCCCGGCCCAGCGGCAGCGCAGTCATTTCCTCCTCGACCGGTGTACCAGGACCCTTTCCGCGAGGATAGCGGACAGCGGCGGGGCCATCATGCTGAAAGCCCGTGTACAGCATTTGACGGCACTCGTTCTCGTCAGACGGTGCCATGATGACAATATTGGGCAGACACCGCAGGAAGCTGAAGTCGTAACTGCCGGCATGGGTGGGGCCATCAGGCCCGACCAGACCGGCCCGATCTATGGCGAACAGTACGGGCAGTTTCTGAAGCACCACATCGTGGATCAGCTGATCGTAAGCGCGCTGCAGGAAAGTGGAGTAGATTGCCACAACCGGCTTGTAGCCTTCGCACGCCTGCCCGGCGGCAAGCGTCACCGCATGCTGCTCGGCAATGCCGACGTCGAAATAGCGCGCAGGGAAGCGTTGCTCGAATTCCACCAGGCCGGAACCCTCGCGCATGGCCGGCGTCACACCCAGTAGCCGGGGGTCCTGCTCCGCCATATCACATAACCATTTGCCGAACACTTCGGTGTAGCTAGGTGAGCTGGCCTTGGCTTTAGGCAGATGGTCCTTGCTGGGGTCAAAGGTGCCGACACCGTGATAGGCTACCGGATCCATTTCGGCGGGCAGATAGCCCTTGCCCTTGCGAGTCACGACATGCAGGAAGCGCGGCCCGTCGGTCTGTCTCAGGTTCCTGAGGGTGGTGATCAGTGTGTCGAGGTCATGCCCATCGATCGGTCCGATATAGTTGAAGCCGAGCTCCTCAAACAGGGTTCCGGGAGCCACCATGCCTTTGACGTGTTCTTCGGCACGGCGGGCGAGTTCCCACACGGTGGGCATGCGATTTTTCAATAAATGCTTGCTGCCTTGGCGGATCGTGGAATAGAAGCGGCCCGATAGCAGTTTGGCCAGATAGTTGTTCATCGCGCCGACATTAGGGGAGATGGACATTTCGTTGTCATTCAGGACGACCAGCAGGTTAGCATCGAGAGCGCCCGCGTGATTGAGGGCCTCGAAAGCCATGCCACCGGTCAGTCCGCCGTCGCCGATGATCGCCACCGCGTGGAGATCGCGATGATCCAACCCTGCCGCAATGGCCATGCCGAGGGCGGCGCTGATCGAGGTGCTGGAGTGGCCGACGCCGAAGGTATCGTAGGGACTTTCATCGCGGCTGGGGAATGCCGATAAGCCGTCTTTCTTGCGGATGGTGGGCATCCGGTCGCGCCGTCCGGTGAGGATTTTATGCGGATACGCCTGATGGCCGACATCCCAGACCAGCTTGTCATCCGGCGTGTTGAACACGTAGTGCAGGGCAATGGTGAGCTCTACCGTACCCAATCCGGCTGCCAGGTGCCCCCCCGACTGGCTGACGGTGTGCAAAAGATACTCGCGCAATTCCTCCGCGAGTAATGGCAACTGGTCAGCCGTTAAGGCGCGGAGATCTTCGGGGCTACCGATGGAATTGAGCAGGGAGGCAGTATTGGTTTGAGTCATGGGGGAATGCCTTGGCTGGCGGAGCGGGCGAGATGCGCCGCCCCTGGATGGTGGTCTAGAGTGAAGGGCGCCGGGTGCGTTTGCTGATGGCAACCGGGCCACCGTCACGTAATGGATGCGCTTCCTGTCGAGCCGGCGCATTGCGACAAGTGCGTGGGTCTGGAAGTATCATCAATTCCGTCTGTCAATGATGAATCGTGACAGCTCACGCAGGAGATCGGCTTCGTCACCAAAGCCGGAGAGGCTGTCCAGCGCGGCTTCATGCAGTTCCTGTGCTTTCTGCTTGGCTCCGGCCAGACCGAGCAGCGCCGGATAGTTGGGCTTGTTATGGTCGCGATCCTTGCCCTGTGTCTTGCCCAGGGTCTGGGTGTCACTTTCCTCGTCGAGGATATCGTCCTTGATCTGGAAAGAAAGTCCGATGCACTTCGCATAGTGATCGAGGCGGTCTGCCTGGACCGTCTCGATGGGGTTTTTGGCCAGTGCCGCGAGATTGACACTGGCCCGGATCAGGGCTCCGGTCTTGCGGATGTGCATATTCTCCAGCGCCGGCAGATCGAGGATTTTCCCAACGGAGTCGAGGTCGATGGCCTGTCCACCCACCATGCCATGGGAGCCGCAGGCGGTCGCCAGGCATTCGATCATGGCGATGCGGTTCTCCGCCGGGACCGCGATGCTCGGGTCGTGGGCCAGCACATGGAAGGCGAGCGCCTGCAACGCATCGCCCGCGAGTATGGCAGTGGCCTCGTCGAAGGCGACATGGCAGGTCGGTTTGCCGCGGCGCAGGGCATCGTCGTCCATGGCGGGCAGATCGTCATGAATGAGGGAGTACACATGGATCATCTCGACCGCTGTGGCGGCGCCATCGAGAATCTCGGGTGCGATGTTCAATGCCTTGCCGGTGGCGTAAGTTAATAGCGGTCTGAGCCGTTTGCCACCACCGAGGGTGGAATAGCGCATGGCCTGATGCAGCCGCTCCGGCATACGGTTTTCGGCTGGCAGGCGGCAGTCCAGTGCCGCTTCGGCGCGGCTCTGGCATAGGCCCATGAATTCTTGCAGTGCGTTATTGGACGTCATCAGTGAATGGCTTCAATATGGGTTCGCCGTTTTCTTCCAGTAATATCCTAACTTTCTGTTCCGCGTCCTTGAGCGCGGTCTGGCAAGTCCGGGTGAGTTGAATGCCCCGCTCGAACAGCTTGAGTGATTCCTCCAGAGGCAGATTTCCCTGTTCCATCCGTTCGACCAGCCGTTCCAGTTCCGCAAGAGACTCTTCGAAATGAATGGATTTTCTGGCCATCAAGCTTTTTCAATGCTGTCTCAAGAGTGGAGACAAGCGGGCATTATCGCAAAACTTTGTGGCTGAAAAAATGCTGGCGTGTTCCGCAGTGCTACACTTGTGGCCAAAAAGTCTCTGACACCTAGAAATTGCGGTATTCATGCGATGCTGACCGGTGCATCCTGATGCTGACCCCACTCGGCCCAAGAGCCATCATAAACCGCCGCAAATTCATTGCCCACACAGAATAAGCCGAGGGCAAGAACCGAGGCCGTAATACCACTGCCACAGGTGGTGACCACCGGCTTGTGCGGATCGATTCCGGCATCGAGAAATTCCTGCTCCAGCGTGTTCGGGGACTTAAGGCAGTGTGTCTCCTCATTAATCAGGCGCTTGTAGAATAAATTACGGCTCCCGGGAATATGCCCCGAGCGCAATCCTGGCCGGGGTTCAGGCTCCTGGCCGGCAAACCGTCCCGGCGGTCGGGCATCCAGAATCTGGGCTCCAGGATGATTGAGCAGGTCTTGCATCTGTAAAAAGCTACGCACCAGCCCCGGGTGCAGGGCCGCATGAAACTGCTGCGGATGTACCGACTCCGGACCCGAACGGGTCGGGAGACCCAACGACTGCCAGCGCGCCTGCCCGCCATCAAGCACCAGCACATGGTCATGGCCGAACGCCCGAAAGGTCCACCAGGCCCGTGCCGAGGCCATGAAACAATTATTGTCGTACACCACGACGGTGGTGAATTCCTCGATCCCGAACTGGCCCGCCGCCGTGGCGAATACATCTCCCGTGGGCAGCATGTGCGGCAAGTTGGTCCGGTGATCGGCGATAGTGTCGACATCGAAGAAATGCGCGCCGGGGATGTGGCTGTGGAGATAGTCTTCCCTGGCGTTGCGCCCCTGATTCGGCAGGAAGAAGGTGGCGTCGAGAATGACCAGATCAGGGGATTCCAGCCGCTCGGCCAGCCATTCTGTGGATACCAGGGGGGATTTTGTTGCGGTAAGCATGATTTTCCTCCAGTTCTCAG
>JAJRDJ010000369.1 GCA_028678445.1 Methylococcaceae bacterium | reverse complement strand
TGGCCGATCTGTGGTTCCACACCTTGGTGTTGCTGGCCCAGCAGGGGCTGGGGCCGGAGCTGGTGCTGGCCGAGTTGCAGCGCCGGTTTGGCTTGTCGGGGCTGGAAGAAAAAGCCTCGCGCCGGGATTGACGGGATTCTCCGCCGGTCAGGCTGGCGGAAAATAACGCAGATACAGCGCCCAGGCGGCCACCGTGCCGACCAGCAGAAATAATCCCGCCCCCATGAGGGCGCGCTGCCGGTGGCGCCGGATCAATTCCAGCTCGGGTACGGTGGAGAGCAGGAAGAGCCGCCCATCGTCGGGCTTCCGTATCAGATTCAATTCAGCCTCCGCCGGGGCTGCGTGCCAGTTCAGCATCACCTCTTTTTCGGCAACGGCCAGGGCGACTTCCCATTCCGCCGGACTGATGACGCCATCCCGATTCGTATCGAACCGGTGGCGCAGCGCGGGCTGGTCCTGTTTCCAGCGGCGGATCAACTGCCGGATGGCATCGTCGGTGGTGCCGGGATCGGCGCTGGCCAGTCCCTTCAGAAAGCCGATGATGTAGATCGGTACGCCTTCCGCGATGACACTCTCGGTGTAGCGATACGCGCCGGATCCGGCAAGCTGGTCCCAAAAGCCGCCCGGACGCGGCAGGGCACCGGGACGCCGTGTGTTGCCGCTCCATTGATGGTGGCTGGAAGGAATCACCTCCGCCCCGTCGGGATCGACGATGCAGCGGCCCGTGCTGTCGGCGATGTGAAAAATGGCTTCGCTCAAACCCCGCTCGATCACCCGCCATTCCCCCTTGCCCTCGGTCTTCTCTTCCACGGTAAAGCGATACCAGACGCAGCGTTGACCGCTGAGCGGGGCGATGATCGGCTCACCCTCCATCATGCGGGTGGTGCCCTGCAGCTCCACATAGCCTTGCGCGGCCGAGCGAATCAGCGAGGCGGGCGTGTCGGCGATGAGGCGCAGATGGGACAGGTTGCGGAACAGGGCGGCAAAGCCGGATCCGGCCATCAGCACCGCCGGGATGAAACCCATCCAGAAATGCGGTGACTGCGCCTCGCGGATGAACTCCTGATAAGACATCGGTCTTGATCCGGGGTTGACGAAGCGGGCGCGGGGTACCGGGTTTCAGGCGCGAAACAGTTCTCGCAGGTCGACGTTGGCGGTTTCTTCCTCGGCGTATTCCAGCAGGTCGAAGGGTTCAAAGCCGAAAAAGCGGGCGATGAACAGGTCCGGGAATTCTTCGAGCCGGATGTTGTTGGCGTTCACGCAGTCGTTGTAGAACTCGCGGCGGTCGGCGATGGCGTTTTCAAGGCTGGTGATGCGCGCTTCAAGGCTCCGGAACGACGCGCTGGCCTTCAGGTCCGGGTAAGCTTCCGCGACTGCGAAGAGGTGCACCAGCCCCTGCCGCAATTGGGTTTCGGCGTTGCCGAGTGCGGAGAGGTCGTGATTTGCGCGGGCCGAAAAGACACTCGAACGGGCTTGCATGACCGCTTCCAGCGTGTCCTTTTCATGGCGCATGAACTGCTTGCAGGTTTCCACCAGCTTGGGCAGTTCGTCGTGGCGCTGCTTGAGCAGTACGTCGATGTTGGACCAGGCTTTTGCAGTATCATGCTTGAGATTGACCAGTCGGTTATAAATCAGGATGGTGTAGACGATGGCAATGGCCAAGAGGCCCAGCAGGACGAATCCGACGATGATCATGAGGGTATCCGGTAGTGCGGTGAGAAGCCGGTTTCTAGGGAAGTCGAGTCGATTTTAGTATAAGTTGCCGGGCGCGGCGCGCGCAGGTTTAGTTAGATCAAACGGAGAGGAAAGTGCATGGCAATCCGGACATTCAATGGCATCGCGCCAAGCTTGGGGGAAGGGGTATTCGTCGACGACAGTGCCGTGCTTATCGGCGATGTCACGCTGGGGCGGGATGTGTCGATCTGGCCCATGACGGTGTTGCGCGGCGATGTGAATTTCATCCGCATCGGCGAGGAAACCAATATTCAGGATGGCTGCGTGCTCCATACAACCCATCCCAGCGAAGCCCATCCGGAGGGCCATCCGCTGATCGTGGGCAACGGCGTGACGGTGGCGCACCATGTCGTGCTGCATGGCTGCACAATTGGTGATCTGTGCCTGGTTGGCATGGGCGCGGTGGTGATGGACGGCGCGGTGATCGAGGACCGGGTGATTCTGGGTGCCGGCTCCCTGGTGCCGCCCGGGAAACGGCTGGAAAGCGGTTTCCTCTACGTCGGCAGCCCGGCCCGTCTATCGCGAACCCTGCGGGACGACGAACTGGAATATCTCAGTTACTCCAAGGATGGTTACGTGCTGCTGAAAAACCGGCATCAACGCGAAAGCAAAGGAAACGCGCCGGGTTAGCCCGGGCCGCGATGAATCTGTTTCCTGGAAGCGCAAAACCAGATGGAGAGGCCACTCTCATGAAAACCTTCCATGCAATGATTATCTTCAGCCTGTGCCTGATGCTCGCTCTGGGCGGCGCGGGTTGTCAGCGGCTGGGTGGAAAATCGTTCCGTGACACAGTGGCGCTGGAGAACGAGAAAGTTACGAGCACCTTGCCCAAACACGCACCGAAAACGGTCTATGTGGCTGATTTCACTTTGGCTATCCAGGATTTCCAGGGTGACCAGGGGGTGCGGGGCGCCTTGCCTGAGCGTCTTAATAGCGGAGCGGCCGGACTGGTCGGCAACCGCTTGCCGCAACCCCTGAAAACGGCGGACCCCGCTGCCAAGGCAGGGGAGATTGTCCGGATCATGGCGGAGGCGCTGGTGAGTGACCTGAAGGACAAGGGTGTTCCGGCACAGAGGCTGGCCGGGATGGATCTCCCTCGCGAGGGCTGGCTGATCAGCGGCCGGTTTACGGAGGTGGACGAGGGCAACCGCGTCCGGCGGGCGGCGCTGGGCTTTGACCAGGGCGCCTCGCAGATGCAGGTTCAGGTAGGCATCGGCGATCTGTCCAGCCCCCATCCCAACGTCCCCTTCGTGGAGTTCGGCACTGTCAAGCAGCCGGGCGAGAAAATCGGCGCGGCGATGACCATGAACCCTTATGCGGCGGCGGCCCGGTTTGTGATGGAGAAGAATGCCTCGGAGAAGGATACGCGCAAGACGGCGGACGAAATTGTCGAGGAGCTGCTGAAATACCGGGACCAGGTGCTGGCTCGCTCCAGATAGACGAGGTCACCCGAAACCCTTGCACCGCCCGCACAATGCGGCGTGCTCCGGTGGATTTAGATCAGGCGGAGAGGGAAGCGCATGGCAATCCTGACATTCAATGACGATTGCTCTGTGCTGCTCGGCAATGTCAGGGCGGGGGCAAACTGTTCAAATCAATGCCCATGACGGTAACGAATCAGCGATTCGCCGACACGCGGGGTAAGCGGGCGTCCTGGCCGCGCTCCCTGTTGAGCAACTGAATGACGGGTGCCGTGTCCGGGCGGATGCCTCGCCAGAGATAAAAGGCCTCGGCGGCTTGCTCCACCAGCATGCCGATGCCGTCGACGCTCAGCCGCGCGCCATTCTCAAGCCCCCAGCGTACAAAGACGCTCGGCTCCCTGCCGTAGGCGAGGTCATAGCAATAGCCTTCCGCTGCCAGAACACCTTCCGGCAAGGCCGGCAGCTCCCCGCTCAGGCTGGCGGCCGTGGC
>JAJRDJ010000368.1 GCA_028678445.1 Methylococcaceae bacterium | reverse complement strand
GAGTATTGGTCGGGCTGGGAGCGGGGTTACTGGCAGGTTTGTTGTCAAGCAACCCCGCGTTTGCGGAGGATCACAAGGCCGAAGCCACGAAACATGCCCTCGCCGCCGCCGAAAGCGGCAAGAAAGGCGATGCCGCCGCCGTGGGTGAACATGCCGCCACCGCCAAGATCCATGCCGAAGCGGCCAAGGCTGAAAAACCCAACCCGCATCTCGATGCAGGCATCAAGAACCTCAATGAAGCCATCGAACATGCCAAGATGGGGCATGCCGATATCGCCGGTGAGTCAGCCGACGCGGCAGCCACCCATCTTAAAGCGGCCGAAAAAGCGTTCTGATCCGCCCCGAGAGTAGAGGCACCTGCAGCGGCGGTCATGTTAATGCCTGCCGCAGTTTGCTTATTCCGGATGGTACACAGTGGCACCCACCCTGCCGGAAACGCGGTTTCAACCCCAGCAACGCAGCCCAACGCCGTCCGGGCGCGTTTATTTATTCCGGTCTAGCGGTCAACCCGTATCGTTGGCTGCATAAGCCAGTCCGGAGCGCCATGACGGACGTTACGGGCGGGCCTTCCGGGGCAAGTGACTCACCCCATCTGTCTTTGGCGGTCAGTATTTACCCTGTGCTCACCGCGTCTCCGGACTGCGCCAGGCAGACAAGGTGATCCATCCAAAATCACGTCACGGGGTGTCGAGCAACGCCTGCGCCGGGGTCTTCGTGCACCGCACCGTTCGCCGCAGCTCCCTCGCTTCCCTTACGCCTTCGATGCCCACATGATCTAGCGCCCGTGAAAACGCTTGCATTTGCATGGTCTTTAAGCTGAAATGTGATCACTGATGAGCAATGCCTCATGTCTTTGAGCCGATTCCCGGCACCCTGTCTGCATGCATCCCAGAAACCTTTAATCCGAATCTAGCGGAGACGCACGTGAGTGAACACATCCTTCAAGTAAGCGACGACGAATTCGACGAAAAAGTCCTGAAATCCGAAACACCGGTTCTGGTTGATTTCTGGGCAGAGTGGTGCGGCCCCTGCAAAATGATCGCCCCTATCCTGGAAGAGATTGCGACCGAGTATGCCGGCAAATTGGCCATCGCCAAGGTCGATATCGACAAGAACCCGGGTACCCCTCAGCGCTATGGCGTCAGGGGCATTCCGACCCTGATCCTGTTCAAGGATGGCGAAGTTCATGCCACCAAGGTGGGCGCGCTCGCCAAGTCTCAGCTTGGCGCATTTATCGACGCCAACCTGTAAGCACTTACAAGACCCGCCCCGACCAGGCGGCGGGCCTCACTTTCGTCTCCAACTCCAAAACCTTTCCAATCTATCCCCGACTTTGCCGCGTCTCCCGCGGCCTCTCCCCTCCTCACTTTCCCAAGTGAGATCAAGCGCAGGATGCCATTGGATCAAGCTTAACCTCACCTCTAATCTCAGTCTCCATTCATGAACCTGACCGACCTCAAACGCAAGCCCGTTGCCGAACTCATCGATATCGCCGAATCCCTGGAAATCGAGGGCGTCGCCCGCACCCGCAAACAGGATCTCATCTTCTCCATTCTCAAGAAGCAATCCAAGGGCGGCGAGGATATTTACGGCGATGGCGTTTTGGAAATCCTTTCGGACGGCTATGGTTTTCTCAGATCGGCGGACAGTTCCTTTCTCGCCGGGCCCGATGATATTTACGTTTCGCCCAGCCAGATTCGCCGCTTTAGCCTCCGTACCGGCGACACCATTTCCGGCAAGATTCGGCCACCGAAGGAAGGGGAACGTTACTTCGCCATGCTCAAGGTGGAGCAGATCAACTACGAGCCGCCGGAAAACGCCAAGCACAAGATCCTGTTCTCCAACCTGACGCCGCTGTTCCCCAAGTCACGATTGCAACTGGAAATCGGCAATGGCACCACCGAAGACCTGACCGCCCGCATCGTGGATCTGGTCGCGCCCATCGGCAAAGGCCAGCGCGGCCTCATCGTCTCCCCGCCCAAGGCCGGTAAGACGATGATTCTGCAGCACATCGCTCATTCGATCGCCGAAAAATACCCGGAGTGCTACCTCATCGTCCTGCTGATCGACGAGCGCCCCGAGGAAGTCACGGAAATGCAGCGCAGCGTGAGGGGCGAAGTGGTTTCCAGCACCTTCGACGAGCCGCCCGCCCGCCATGTTCAGGTGGCGGAAATGATCATCGAAAAAGCCAAGCGGCTGGTCGAACACAAACGCGACGTGGTCATCCTGCTGGATTCCATCACCCGCCTGGCCCGCGCCTACAACACCGTGGTGCCCGCCTCCGGCAAGATTCTGACCGGCGGTGTCGATGCCAATGCCCTGGAACGGCCCAAGCGCTTCTTTGGCGCCGCCCGTAACATCGAGGAAGGCGGCAGCCTCACCATCATCGCCACGGCGCTGGTCGATACCGGCTCGCGCATGGACGAAGTCATCTACGAAGAATTCAAGGGCACCGGCAACAACGAACTGCACCTGGAGCGGAAAATCGCCGAGAAGCGTATCTACCCGGCCATCAACATCAATCGCTCCGGCACCCGCCGCGAGGAATATATCGTCCCGGCGGACGAACTGCAGAAATGCTGGATCCTCCGCAAAATCCTCCAGCCCATGGACGAAATGGCCGCGAGCGAATTTCTGATCGGGAAGCTCAAGGACACCAAGACCAACCAGGACTTTTTCGACATGATGAAGCGGTAAACCCGCGTAAGACAGCGCTATCCAGAACTGGATAGCGCTTTGTTAATGTGCTCGGTTTTCTCTCACCCCAGCGGCCCGATGCCAGAGGGGATACCCCTTACTTCCCGAACACCGCCCTGATTTGCCTCTGCACTTCCAGCGCCGCCGCGCGCGGGTCCGCGGCGTCGCGGATGGGGCGGCCAACGACGATGTAGTCGGCACCGTTACGTAAGGCTTGCTCGACG
>JAJRDJ010000367.1 GCA_028678445.1 Methylococcaceae bacterium | reverse complement strand
TAGCCGCTTTCATCAGGGTCTGAAAGTCTATGGATTCCTCGGTGGATTTCGCCTTCTCGATCACCAGGTCTACCACCTGATCTTCCAGGACCAAGTTTTCTACTTCCCGCAGCCGGGCCGGGTCCGCAAAATACCAGCGCACGACTTCGTCTGCATCCTCATAACTGGCAGCGAGATCCTCTACCGCGGCTCGGACCCGGGCAGGATCCACTTTGACACCATGGGCGTCAATCAATTTACCCAGAATCAGGGCCAGCGACACCCGGCGGCGGGCCAGCGGCTCCAGTTGGGGTTTCACCGCGGCTTCGTCCAATGGATGTTTGTGTTTCCGTGCGGACTCGCGGTAAGGCTTCAAAAGATCATTCAGCTCATCCTCGACCAACACACCCGGCAAAGTGACCGCATTGCGCTCGAACAGCTGATCCATGACCGAACTCTTGGTGCGGGACTTCAGCGCACGGCGCATTTCACGTTCCATATTGCCGCGTATGTCGGCCTTGAACGCTTCGAGATCACCGTCTTCTATCCCGAAGGATTTCACGAATTCGACGTCGAGCTCCGGCAATGCGGGTTCCTCAATCTTGGTGATCTCGACAGAGAAGTGTCCGCTTTTACCCGCCATCGCGCCGGGATATTCCTCGGGAAATTCAAGCTCGAATTCGAGCGCAGCGCCAGTCACAACGCCGGTCAACTGTTCCTCGAAACCCGGGATCATCTGCCCTGAGCCCAAGACCACGCCAAAGTCTTCATTTCGCCCCTGCGTGAATGACTCATTATCGTGAGTCCCCTCGAAGGCGATCACAACGCGATCCCCCAAGGCCGAAGGCCGACTGACCTCATGCCAGGTTTTCCGCTGCTCACGGAGCCGCTGGATCATGCCATCGACGTCCTCATCACTCACCGCTGACGTGAATCGCTTCACCTCCAGGGTTTCCAGAGGCATCGGTACGAAATCGGGCATGATCTCAAAGCTGGCCTCGTACTCCAGCCCTTCACCTTCGTCGGCCTTATTCGCCTTTATCTGGGGGGCTCCGACGGGGTTCAGCTTTTCATCCTGCACCGCTTCGGCAAAGCTGGACCGGATCAAATCCGTCAGCACCTCTTCGCGGACTTGCTGGCCGTAGCGTTTGCGCACTATCGTCTGCGGAACCTTTCCAGGCCGGAAGCCATCGATCTTGACGTTGCCGGAAAGGGACTGCAGGCGCGATTCGACCTGCTGCCTGATCTTTTCCTCGGGCACGCTCACAGTAATTCTTCGGCTCAGTTCAGATGTTGTTTCAACAGACACTTGCATGTCGCAGTCACCTCGGGCAATGGTTGGATATGGCTATGGATTGGAGCCGGCACGGAAGTTTTCAAACGGTAACCGGACTTAATGAGGGTTGATAATAACCGCCTGGACGCTTACCTGATACCGGACGCCCCGGTTGTCTGACGGGGAAAAATGGTGCGAATGGGGAGACTCGAACTCCCAAGGGTTACCCCACTGGAACCTAAATCCAGCGCGTCTACCAGTTTCGCCACATTCGCTCGTAAGGATCCGTTCTTAGCGGTTGTACTCCCCCGTTCTCGGGGAAGAAATTGGACTACCGACCTGAATGCAGGCTTCGACGTAACCCGCATTGCTGCGTTACATTATAAGCTCATGCCTGATTTTTTCACCCCGATACTCACCCGGCTGCTTCAGCAATGCCCGATTTTATGCATCAACCATATGTTAGCTATTGAACTATATTGAGAATTTCCGCCAGAAAAAGTAGCCGAAATGATCCTTGAACGGAGTTCCTTCCAGTCTCCGCGCGTACCTTCGGAAGTTCGATTGGCTGGGTCTTGCCCAGGCAGGATGGCCAGAAATCGGTTTCCAATGATTGCAAATCCTCATCATAAGGATCGACATCGGTAGCCGGGGATTCCACTTGAGCCATTGTTCTCAGTAATCCAATCATATGTCGACAATCACCATCCGCACCAAGTCCCAAGACTACAATATCCTGGTCCGCATCCTGATCGAGCATCCGATGGAAACCGGACGCCGCCAGGACGAGAGCACCGGTAAACCGGTGCCCGCGCATTTCATCAAAGACCTGAACATCGAGTTGAACGGCAAGCGCTTAGTCCAAGGCCTACTCTCCACGGCCGTATCACGGAACCCCTATTTTTCTTTCCGGCTGAACAGCGCCAAACCCGGCGACCGGATACGAGTCTCCTGGCGGGACAATCTGGGCAAGAGTGATAGCGCGGAAACCCAGGTTGGCGATTGAAAGGCGATTCTATCGATTTACGGACATGGCCATCGGACAAGTTAAATAGAATTCACTACTCCTTCGCCGGGCGGTCAACGAGGACATTAACAACAAGAACCCATGCAGCCGGAAACCCATCTCCCCGAAAACCCTGATAGCAAATCCGATGAGGCGTTGCCAGAACACCGCATCCGCAGCTTTATTCGCCGTCAGGGCCGGATCACGGTTGCCCAGACCAAGGCTCTCTCACACCTTTGGCCGGTCTATGGGCTCGAATCCGGGCAGGTGCTCGACGTGCCCGCCGTGTTTGGCCGGATCGCACCGCTGGTGCTGGAAATTGGTTTTGGCAATGGCGAAGCATTGGCGACTATGGCGTTGGAAAATCCGGATTTCAACCATATCGGGGTCGAAGTCCATCGCCCGGGTGTGGGGCATCTGCTACTGCGCCTAAGCGAACTGAGTTTGACCAATATCCGGATCTATTGCGCGGATGCCGTGGAAATTCTCACCCGGAACATCGCTGATGCCAGCCTGGACCGGATACAGTTGTTTTTTCCCGACCCCTGGCCCAAAAAACGCCATCACAAGCGCCGCATCGTGAACGCCGATTTTCTGGCGCTGGTGAACCGCAAGCTGAAGCCCGGCGGCGTCTTCCACGCCGCCACGGATTGGGAGCCCTATGCCACCGCCATGGCCGAATCGCTGGAAGCCTGTCCGGAACTCGTCAGCACCGCTCCTGGCCCGTTTGCCCCGCGCCCTGGGTATCGCCCGCGGACCAAATTCGAGTCACGCGGGCAGCGG
>JAJRDJ010000061.1 GCA_028678445.1 Methylococcaceae bacterium | reverse complement strand
TGCTCAACAAGCTGACGCAGAGGATTGCCGATTACGCCAAGAACAACGCGGCCTGAGACAGGCTCCACCAGCCATAAAAAAAGCGCCGGCGGGCGCTTTTTTTATGTCTGGAAGGATCATCTATCAGGCGCCGGTTTCCACGCAGAATCGCTGAATCAACCGGGAGAGCAACTCCACCCCGGGCTGGATATGGGCTAGTGGCAAGAACTCATCGGGCTGATGGGCCTGATCAATAAACCCCGGCCCCATGACGATCGTCTCCATGCCCAGTTGGCTCAGGAATGGTGCTTCGGTGCCAAAGGCGACCGCGCCCGCCGGCTGTCCGCTGAAGGTTTCGGCGGCCCGGACCATGTCGCTGTCGCCGGGCGTCTCGAAGGCCGGCAACCCGGGGAACAGCCGGCGGACCGAGAGGCTCAGCCCCTGATGGCCTGCCAGTTTAGCGGCGAGGCGCGCGGCAAGCCGTTCGTGCAGCGTATCGATATCCATGCCGGGCAGCGGCCTGATATCGATCAGCATCTCGCAGGCGCCGCAGATGCGGTTGGGGCTGTCGCCGCCGTGGATGGCCCCGGCATTGAGCGTCGGATAATCCACTTCGAACGCCGGGTTACGGTAGGTGTCCCGCAGTTCCTGCTGAAATACCAGCAACTCACTGATGACGTCATGCATGCCCAGAATGGCGTTAGCGCCCAAACCCGGGTTGCTGGAGTGGCCGGCGCGGCCGTGGACGCTAATCGACTCCATCATCACACCCTTATGCATGCGGATGGGCTTAAGACCGGTAGGCTCCCCGATCACTGCCTGTCGGCCCAGACGGCGCTGCTGCGCCAGTAACTGCCGCGCTCCCGACATGGAACTTTCCTCGTCGGCCGTGCCCAGCAAGACCAGGGGGCGTCGTAGATCCTTGAAGTCGAAGCGCGCGGCGGCCTCCAGAATCAGGGCAAAAAAGGCTTTCATGTCCGCGCTGCCCAGTCCGTAAATGCGGTCGTCCCGCTCCGTCGCCGTGAAAGGGTCGCTGGACCAGAGCTCCGGATTGCAGGGCACGGTATCGGTGTGGCCGGACAGCACCAGTCCGCCGGTCTGGTCGGCTGACCGGGAGGCGCCCAGCGTCGCAATCAGGTTCGCCTTGCCGGGACCCACCGGATCGATCTCCACCCGGAAGCCCAGATTTTCCGCCCACTCCGCCAGCCGCTGAATCACGCCCAGGTTGCTCTGGTCGTGGCGCAGGTCCGGCGAGCTGATCGAGGGTTGCCCGATCAGCGCGGCGATCATGGCCGGGAGGGTAGGGATGGGGCGTGGCATGTCAGATGTCCGTGAGCCCCTTGTCGGTCACCGCGCCCTCTGAGGCCGACGCTACCAGCTTGGCGTATTTGGCCAGGACACCCCGGGTATAGCGCGGGGCCGGACGCTGCCAGAGGGAGAGACGGCGCTGGATTTCGCCCGCGTCGACATGCAGCGAGATTTGCGCCTGTTCGGCGTCAATGGTGATGCCGTCACCGTCCTGGACGATGGCCAGTGGCCCGCCGGCGTAGGCTTCCGGCGTGATATGGCCGACCACGAAACCATGGGTACCGCCGGAGAAGCGGCCATCGGTGATCAGCGCCACGTCCTTGGCCAGCCCCTTGCCCATGACGGCGGAAGTCGGCGACAGCATTTCCCGCATGCCGGGACCGCCCTTCGGGCCTTCGTGGCGGATGACGATGACGTCGCCTTTCACCACCGTGCCGTCGAGAATGGCTTTCAGTGCCAGCTCCTCGCACTCGAACACGCGCGCCTTGCCGGTGAAACTCAGGCCCTCCTTGCCGGTAATCTTGGCCACGGCGCCCTCCGGCGCCAGGTTGCCACGCAGGATGACCAGATGGCTGTCTTTTTTGATGGGATTATCCAGCGGCCGGATCATGTCCTGGCCTTCCGGGTAGGCCGGTGCATCGGCCAGGTTCTCGGCCAGGGTCTTGCCGGTGACGGTGAGGCAGTCGCCATGCAGCAGACCCGCGTCCAGCAGGATTTTCATCAGCGGCTGAATGCCGCCGATCTCGACCAGTTCCGCCATCGCATATTTGCCGCTGGGCTTAAGATCCGCGAGTAGCGGTACCCGTTTGCCGATGCGGGTGAAATCATCCAGGCCGAGATCTACGCCAGAGGCATCGGCCATGGCCAGAAGGTGCAGCACGGCATTCGTCGAACCGCCCAGGGCGATGACCACGGTGATGGCGTTCTCGAACGCGGGTTTGGTCATGATATCCAGCGGCCGGATGCCCAGTTCCAGCAGTTTCAGCACTTGGGCGCCGGCCTGTTCGCAATCGCGTTGCTTGTCGGCGGAAATGGCCGCCTGGGCGGAACTGCCCGGCAGGCTCATGCCCAGCGCCTCGATGGCCGAAGCCATGGTGTTGGCCGTGTACATGCCGCCGCAGGAGCCGGGACCGGGGATGGCCTTGGATTCGATGGCCTTGAGTTCGGCATCGTCAATTTTGTCGTTGGCGCGGGCGCCCACGGCTTCGAAGACAGAGACGATGTCCAGCTTCTTCCCGCCATGGCAGCCGGTGAGGATAGTGCCGCCATAGACGAAGATCGCGGGCCGGTTGAGCCGGGCGATGCCGATCAGGCAGCCGGGCATGTTCTTGTCGCAGCCGCCGATGGCGACGAGGCCATCGAAGCCCTGGCAGCCGACCACGGTTTCAATGGAGTCGGCGATGACTTCCCGGGACACCAGCGAATACTTCATGCCCTCCGTACCCATGGAAATGCCATCGGAGATGGTGATGGTATTGAAGATGACCGCCTTGCCGCCGTGGCCGTCCACGCCCTTGGCGGCGTCATCGGCCAGGGTATTGATGTGCATGTTGCAGGGCGTCACCATGCTCCAGGTGGAGGCGATGCCGACTTGCGGCTTGTTGAAATCGGCGTCGGTGAAACCGACTGCGTGCAACATGGCGCGGCTGGGCGCGCGTTCCATGCCATCGACGACTTGAGCGGAAAATGTGCGGGTCTGGTTATCGGTGTTTTGGGTCATGGGTCGACGGTTCTCGGGACTGTAGCCGCGTTGTGAAACTGGGTGGTATAGGAGTGAGCGTGATGGCCGCTCGCCGAGTTGCTCAGAAGGAACTCCAGTGACTTTGGCGCCGGACGCTGAGCCTCGGGAGCAGCACGCCGAGCAGAATGCCGCCGAACAGGACACCGCCGCCGATCAGGAACCACGCCTGTTTCTGGTCATCGTTGAGCACGCTTTTCTCGCGCAGCGCCGTGTCGAGCTCTTTCCTCAGGGAGATGACACTTTCCTGGAGTTGATCCCGCTCGGCCTGAATGCGGAGGACGTTGGCGGAGGCTTGCCGGACAGCGTTTAGCTCGGTTTGGAGATGGTCCAGTTCCGCCTGCAGTTGCTGCGGGGTCCGGGAGGGCGCTTCGCTGGTGATAAGAGCCGGTTCCGGCTTGGCGGCAGGAGGCGGTGCCTGGG